>CAZUZE010000066.1:1301-9946 GCA_964624565.1 uncultured Robiginitalea sp. | reverse complement strand
ATGCCGTGGACCTCTCGGAATACGGGGCCATCGACCTGTGTGGAACCGGGGGGGACGGCAAGAACACCTTTAATATTTCGACCCTTGCTTCCTTTGTGTGCGCCGGGGCCGGGGTGCCTGTCGCCAAACACGGGAACTACGGGGTTTCATCGACCTGTGGCAGCAGCAATGTAATGGAATTCCTGGGGATCCGCTTCAGCTCGGATCCCGGTTTTTTGAAAAGATCACTGGATGAGGCCGGGATATGCATCCTGCATGCCCCCTTGTTCCACCCCGCCATGAGGGAGGTGGCCCCGATCCGGAAAGAACTGGGGGTCAAGACGTTTTTCAATATGCTCGGGCCCATGGTAAATCCCGCCTTTCCCAAATACCAGATGGTTGGGGTATTCAACCTGGAACTGGCCCGTATGTACGGGTACCTCTACCAGAATACGGACAAGACCTACAGCATCCTCCACGGGCTGGACGGATACGATGAGATCACCCTTACCGGGCCGGCAAAGGTGCTGGGGAACCAAATGGAAACCATCCTGAACCCGGAAGACTTTGGGTTGCCGAGGCTCACTCCGGAGGCGATCCACGGGGGAGCGGGGATTGAAGAGGCGGCACAAATATTTGTCAACGTACTCCAGGGGCGGGGAACGGAAGCGCAGCAGGCCGTTGTTTGCGCCAACGCGGGCGTGGCCATTGCCACGGCAACCGGCTGCACCCCCATGGAAGGGTACGAAAAAGCCATGGAATCCCTCAAAGGCGGCATGGCCCGGAAATCCTTTAAAAAATTGCAGGCCCTGAGCGCCTGATACAACCTGTGTCCATGAGCATACTCGAACGAATCATTGCTGACAAAAGAGCTGAGGTGGCGTTGCGCAAATCCGTACTGCCCGCCTCCCTCCTTAAGGGATGGGGACTGTCCCACCGTCCGACGAGCTCCCTGCGAGAGGCGCTGAGGTCCCGGAAAACAGGGATCATTGCGGAGCACAAAAGGCGGTCCCCCTCCAGGGCGGTCATCAACCAGGGCGGCAGTGTTGTCGACATCGTTGCCGGATACACCGCAGCCGGAGCCGGGGGTATCTCCGTGCTTACCGATGGAAAGTACTTCGGGGGCTCCCTGGACGACCTGCTGCTGGCAAGGGCCTCCACGGACCTGCCCCTGCTCCGAAAGGAATTCATCATAGACCCCTATCAGATCCTGGAAGCAAGGGCCTACGGGGCAGACGCCATCCTGCTCATCGCCGCTGTCCTTTCCGCGGATGAGCTCCGCGCCCTGTGCGACACGGCCCATTCCCTCGACCTGGAGGTGCTCCTGGAGGTACATTCAGAGGAGGAACTCGAGCATTCCCTCAAGGCAGGGGCAGACCTAATCGGGGTGAACAACCGGAACCTGAAAACCTTTGAGGTGTCCCTGGAGGTGAGCCGGGCCCTTTGCAGCGCCATCCCGGACTCAGTAGGCAAAATCTCGGAAAGCGGCCTGCACAATGCCGGTCAGCTCAGGGAGCTCAAGGCCCTAGGGTTCGACGGCTTCCTGATGGGCGAGGCCTTTATGAAATCGGAAAATCCGGGGAAATCCCTTCAGGAGTTCCTCAAAAACGCTGAAGCATGAAGCTCAAGGTCTGCGGCATGAAATACAACCCGGAAGAGGTGATGGCCCTCGGGCCAGACTACCTCGGGTTTATCTTCTGGGAGGGGACCCCCCGGGATTTCACCGGGAGGGAGATGCCAGTACTGTCCGAACCGGTTCGCGCCGTGGGGGTATTTGTCGACGAGCAGATCCCCACAGTGATGGAATGCATAAGATCCTATGGCCTGGGCGGGGTACAGCTTCACGGGCAGGAGAATGCAGGGTACTGCGCATCCCTGATCAGCCTCCTGAAAAAGGAGGCCCCACAGGTGATCCTCATCAAAGCTTTTGCCATTGGGCCCGGGTTTGATTTTGAGGAACTGAGGCCCTATACCCCGGTATGCGATTACTTTTTATTCGACAGCAGGGGGCCCCTCCCCGGAGGAAACGGCACTGCTTTTGACTGGCATCTTTTAAAGGGCTACCCCTTTAAAACCCCCTATTTCCTGAGCGGCGGCATCGGGGAAGGGGATTGTGCCCAGCTGACGGCCTTCGCAGGGACCGAAGGGGCAGCCAGGTGTGCCGGGATTGATGTGAACAGCAAATTTGAGGTGCGGCCCGGGGAGAAGGATATCGCTGCGCTGAAGCGGTTCCGGGAGTGCGGCCTGTGGAGTGGAAATCAAGATTAAGAAAAACACAAACGCTATGAAGAGTTATCACGCCGATGGGGATGGATTTTACGGGCAGTTCGGGGGAGCTTTTATCCCGGAAATGCTCTACCCCAATGTAGCCGAATTAAAATCCAGGTACCTGGAAATTATGGAAAGCCGGGAATTCCAGAGCGAATTCCGCCACCTCCTGCGGGAGTATGTGGGCCGACCCACCCCCTTATATTTCGCCGGGCGCCTCTCCGGGAAATACGGACCCAGGATCTATCTCAAAAGGGAGGATCTATGCCATACGGGGGCACACAAGGTGAACAATACCATCGGCCAGATCCTGATGGCCAAACGCCTCGGAAAAAAACGGATCATCGCAGAAACCGGGGCCGGACAGCACGGGGTGGCCACAGCCACGGTTTGCGCCCTGATGGGCCTGCCCTGTGTGGTGTACATGGGGGAAGTGGACATCGCCCGCCAGGCGCCCAACGTGGCCCGCATGAAATTGCTCGGGGCCGAAGTGCGTCCCGCGCGCTCCGGCAGCCGCACCCTTAAGGATGCGACCAATGAAGCCATCCGGGACTGGATCAACAACCCGGAAGACACCCATTACATCATCGGTTCGGTAGTGGGTCCCCATCCGTACCCCGATATGGTGGCCCGGTTCCAGGCGGTGATTTCAGAGGAAATCAGCCAGCAGCTCCTGGAGCAGGAAGGACGGGATGCCCCGGACTATGTGATCGCCTGTGTGGGCGGGGGCAGCAATGCCGCCGGGGCATATTACCACTATCTGGACCGGGATGAGGTCGGGATTATCGCCGTGGAAGCAGCCGGCAAAGGGATCAGCAGCGGGGAAAGCGCGGCCACCTCGGCCCTGGGGACCGTGGGGATCATCCACGGGAGCAAAACCCTGCTGATGCAGACCGGGGACGGGCAGATCACCGAGCCCTATTCCATTTCGGCGGGTCTCGACTATCCGGGGATAGGCCCCATGCATGCCCACCTTTTTGCCTCGGGCCGGGGGACCTTTTACTCCGTCACGGATCAGGAAGCCATGGAGGCCGGGAAGGAACTGGCATCCCTGGAAGGCATTATCCCGGCCATCGAGACGGCACACGCCTTTGCCGTGCTCAAACAACGAAGCTTTCGGCCGGAGGATATTTTGGTGTTCAACCTCTCAGGAAGGGGGGACAAGGACCTGCAAACCTATATCGAGTATTTCAACCTGTAAGCCTGAGGATTTATGGAGATCAGCGAAAACAAAATCGGGGACCGCATCGGCAGGGCCCTGAAAAAGGAAGGCCCCCTGCTTTCCATTTACTTTACGGCCGGATACCCAAAACTGGAAGATACGCTGCCCGTTCTGCGCGGGCTGCAGGAGAGCGGCGTGGATATGATCGAAATCGGGCTGCCCTTCAGCGACCCCCTGGCCGACGGCCCGACCATACAGGAAAGCTCCATGGCCGCCCTTCGAAACGGGATGAGTACCCGTCGGTTGTTTGAACAATTAAAGGACGTTCGGCAGGAAATCCACGTGCCCCTGGTCCTGATGGGCTATTTCAATCCGGTGCTTCAGTACGGGGTGGACGCCTTTTGCAGGCAGTGCCGCGAGACCGGCATCGATGGCCTGATCCTGCCGGACCTGCCCCTGGAGATCTACCAAAGGGACTATCGCGCCATCTTTGAGTCCTACGGCCTTAAAATGGTATTCCTGATCACCCCCCAAACCTCCGTGGAACGGATCCGGACCATCGATGCGGCCTCGGATGCTTTTATCTATATGGTGAGCTCAGCGAGCACGACCGGGGCCCGGGAAGGGTTTGACCCCGCCGCGGAGGCGTACTTCCGGCGTATTTCGGATCTGGGGCTGAAAAACCCGCAAATCGTGGGGTTTGGCATCAGCAATGCACAGACATTCCGGCAGGCCACCCGCTATGCCAAGGGGGCCATCATCGGTTCCGCCTTTATCAAAACGCTATCGGAACACGGGGTTTCGGGGATTCCCGGTTTTGTTAAATCCATCCGGCCATGAAGGGGTTCCTGAGCGACTGGAGGCTGGTTTTGATCGCGTGCCTTACCCTGGGGCTGGCCCCCTACTTTCCGGAGCCCCACATCTGGGGCAAGCTCAGGTGGCTGGCCGGCGGCGCAAAAGGCATGGGACCCATGGACTGGTTTGACCTGGTCTTCCACGGGCTGCCCTGGATCCTGCTGGGACGGCTCGCCCTGCTTCGGCTTCGAAACCGTTCGTAACACCCGTGGCAGCTCCCTGCAGATTCTTAGTGCAAATTTCTTTAGCTTTAGGCCTTAATTCAGATCGCAGATGCGCAGCACACTCATTCTCCTCTTTGCCCTTTGTGGGTTTTGGGTTCGGGCACAGGACAATAGCCTTGTCAAGGCACAGGTAAGGCATACCATAGACGAACTGGTGGAATTCGTGGCAATCCCCAACGATGCCCTGAATCCGGCCGACATCAACCGGAACATCACCTGGCTCTCGGACAAATTCGGAGCGCGCGGCTTCAATACATCGGTGCTCCCAACCGAAGGGCTGCCCTTGTTTTTTGCGGCCCTGCCGATGGATTCCAAAAAGCCGACCCTCCTATTTTACATGCATTTTGACGGTCAGTCGGTCGACCCTTCAAAATGGGACCAGCCCGACCCCTATAAAACCGTACTCAAGGCCCCTGACGGTGCGGGATGGCGTACAAAGCCCTTTTCGGACCTGGATGATGACATCCCTTTTGACTGGCGCCTCTACGGCCGGTCCACCTCGGACGACAAGGGCCCAATTGTCATGTTTTTGAACACCATCGACCTGATCCGCAAAACGGGGGAGGAAATCCCTTTTAACATAAAAGTGATCCTGGACGGGGAGGAGGAAAAAAGCAGTGCACCCCTGCCGGCCGCCGTTACCCGCTACCGGGAACTGCTCGAAGCGGATTACCTGATCATCTCTGACGGGCCCGTGCACGTGTCCGGTCAGCCGACCATCGCCTACGGGTGCCGTGGGATCACCACCATGAGCCTGACCACCTACGGGCCGGTCCTTCCCCAGCACTCGGGACACTATGGCAATTACGCCCCAAACCCGGGGATGCAGCTCGCACATATCCTCGCGAGCATGAAGGACGATGAGGGGCGGGTCCTGATCCCCGGATATTACGACGGGATCAAACTTACAGATGATGAGCGAAAAATCCTTCAGGCTGTCCCGGATGACGCGGGGCAGATCAACGGGGCCCTTCAGATCAAAACACCGGAAAAAGTGGGCGCCTTTTACCAGGAAGCCCTGCAGTACCCTTCCCTGAACGTCCGCGGCCTCGCTTCGGGCTGGGTTGGGCCCGAGGCCAGGACCATCGTGCCGGCCACGGCAACCGCCGAACTCGACCTCCGCCTGGTCCCCGAAAGCGACGGTACCCGCCTGAAATCCCTGGTCCGCAAACACGTGGAATCCCTTGGATATCGGATCACGGAAACGGTCCCCACCCCGGAGATGCGCGCGGCCCACGACAAATGGGTCACTATTGAGGAAGGGAGCGTGACCGATGCCTTCCGCACCCCCCTGGACAACCCTTTCGGCCAACACCTCAAAGCGCTCCTGGGCGAAACATTCGGAAAATCCGTGGTGCAGATACGCATCATGGGCGGTACCGTGCCCATTGCCCCCTTTGTGAACGCCCTCGAGATCCCGGCCTTCCTGCTGCCCCTTGTCAATCCGGACAACAACCAGCACAGCCCGAATGAGAACCTGAAGCTCGGGCAGATCGATTATGGCCTCCGGACGTTGCACGCCATCCTGACGACCCCGCTGTCAGACTAAACCAGAGGTACACCACAATCTTTGTGTTGGGGGACCCCGGGAGGCGGGAACCGGTCAGGCGGAGTTCCGGCTGGCATTGATATTGCCGTAAAGCGACCGGGTGACGATTTTCTCATAAATCCCCTGCAAAGGGGAATCCTCGTTGATTTTTTGCAGGGCAGATTGCTGGATCACCAGCAGGGGAAGCACGATCTGCTCCCGGATCCTGATGGATTCCCTGGAGAGGCGTTCGTCCTCCATCAGTTCACTGTATCCTGAGATTTCCAGGAGCATTTCCTTCGAGAGCAGGTATTCATCCCGCAGGATATTCCAGAAGGGGCCAAATTCGGGATCGTCCTGCATATAGGCGGTTAACTCAAAATGCGTTTTGGTCAGGGACATCATGCTGTTGAGCATCAGCGCCCTGAAAAAAGCCACATCCCTGAAGAGTGCCTTCAGCTCGGAAACCCGCCCTTCCTCTTTCAGGGTATTCAGGGCCGTGCCAATCCCGAAGTAACCGGGCACGTTCTGTTTTAGCTGGCTCCATGATCCGACAAAGGAAATGGCCCGGAGGTCGGTCAGTTCGAGTTTTGATTTATTCCCGCGCTTCCCGGGCCGGCTTCCGATATTCGCGTTTTTGTAGAACCTCAGCGTGCTGCGCTGTTCCAGGTAGGGGATAAACTTCTCGTGGTGTTTGAGCCGGTTGTATTTTTCGAAACTGAGGTCTGAAAGCCTCTCGATCAGTTCACGCTGGGCAAGGGAAATGGCATTGTCCTCCCCGTAGATCGTATTGGAGATCCCTGCCGTGAGCAGTTGTTCGCTGTTGTGGATAAACTGCTCCCGGGTCCCAAAGGTACTCGTGATGGTTTGCCCCTGTACCGTCAGCTGGATCTCCTCATTGGCGATCTGGTTGGTCTGTGCCGCGTAAAACCGGTGGGTCTTGCCCCCTCCCCTGGCCGGCGGGCCACCCCTTCCGTCAAAAAAGATCGCATGGATCCCATTGGCTCTGCAGACCCCAGTGAGCACTTCCTTGGTCTTAAATATCGACCAGTTCGCCTTGAGATAGCCCCCGTCCTTGGTGCCGTCTGAAAACCCCAGCATTATGGTTTGCCGGTCGCCCCGCCGGCGGAGGTGCTCCCGGTAAAAGGGAAGGTCAAAAAGGCCCTGCATGACCGATTCAGAGGCCTCCATCCCTTTCATGGTCTCAAAAAGGGGGACGATATCAAAGGGGAACGGACGGTCCCCCCAACCGCACCAGCGAAAGAGGGCATATACGAATAGGACGGCATAGATGTCCTCTGAATTGCTGATGACATAGCGATTGCAGCCGGCTTCTCCGTTACGGGCCTGCAGTTGCCCGAGCTGGGAAATATTGAGCAGGGTATCGCGGATCACCGGGTCCGTGTAATTGGCGGGGTCCACATCGAGCGCCTCTTTGCTCAGAAGGCGCAGGAGGCGGTCCCCGCTTATTTCATGCAGGTCCCCCGCGATAAAACCGTGCTGTTTCAATACGGCTTCCACAGCCATTCGGTGCACGCTGTGGTCCTGCCGGATGTCCAGGGTGGCAAAATGGGTGCGGAAAAGCCGCACCTTGTCGATAAAGGCATCCAGCTCTTTCAGGTACAGGCCATGGTACTTTTCCAGGAGCGCTGCGCGCACATGCAGAAGTGGCCCGATAATCTGCTCAAAAGTGACCGGCTGCTCGACGTCGAACATGGCGACGTAGATCAGGCCCCGAAGCCCCTCGATCGTTTCCTGTACCCCCCGGAAGGAAAGCTTTTTCTGCAGCTCCTTCAGGTCCTTGTTGTAGCACTTCATCAGGGTGGTGCGCAGGGCATCCGCCACATCCCGCGTGGTCTCTGCCGTTACAAAGGGGTTGCCGTCCCGGTCGCCGCCGGGCCAGAACCCGAGCTTGATGATATCCGGGTTGTCGAATTCCTCGGGGGACATGCTGGATTTCAGATGGGCGTAGAGGTCCCCTGCGGCATCGTAGTAGATATGCCGAAGGGTGTAAATTATATTCCTGGCCTCATCCAGGGGGGTGGGTTTGGTGCGGTTGATCAGGGAGGTCAGGCCGAGCTGCTGAAGGGTAAGGTCGATCTCATCGATGCGGTTTTCGGCAATCAGCTGGCGCAGTTCTGCAATGATATCGAGTACGGCCGGGGTGTAGAACTGGGTTGGGTGTGCCGTCAGCACGATCCGCGCACTGAAAGTGCGGAGTTTATCGGAGACTTCCTCCCATTTGCCGCTTTTGCGGGCCATCTGCAAAAAATCCCTGATGGACAGGGAGTCCGTATGCAAATGCAGGTTTGAAAACGCAGCATCCTCCACGCTGTCGTAAAGGACCACCTGACGTTCCACGTACTGAATGATGCGGAACATCAGGCCAATCCGCTTCTCTTCCGTGTCTGCCCCGGTGAACGAACCGAAAAACCGGTCCAGGATTTCGCCGGGATGCAGGCCCTCTTTCAGGCCCTTCTCGCACTCCTGGAAGAGCAGGGGGATCAGGATGCCTATCTCTTCCCCCTCCGTATAGGGCAGGTTCAGGAAGAGGCTGTTATACACATTGAACTTGTTCTTTACGGATTTCTGGAATTCCGTCAAACGTTCCTTCTGGCTCATGGCTTGT
>CAZUZE010000066.1:0-1201 GCA_964624565.1 uncultured Robiginitalea sp. | reverse complement strand
TAATCGCGCATTCCCCTTCGAAGTTTCTCCTGTTGGATGAACCCTTTAAGGGAGTGAGTCCTTTGGTCAGGGAAGAGTTGATTAAAATTCTGCATGCCCACAAGAAAGAGAAGGGGATGCTCATTACCGACCATGATTATGAAAGTGTTCTCAAAGTGGCAGATGACATAATATTGCTCAAAGACGGGAGCACAAAAAAAATTAATCACAGGCGGGAACTCGTGGCATCGGGGTATCTATCGGGTTCGGACCAGGGTGTGTCCTTCCCGAAATAGCCTGATTTCTCTTTAATTCGATCAGTTAGGGTCATTTTCTTTTTGTACTTTGAAATCAATGATACCACCAACTGCCCTATTCACAAAGGGGGAACAGTGAACACTTACATAGTTTCATGTTTCAAGAAATAGTTACTAAAAAGCAGGTATTCCTGTTTCGGCAAGAATCATGTACCTTGTTATCATGACAAGAATGGGCTTTTATTTAGTTGTAGCTTATACATTCCCAATTTTGATATTTTCGCAAGCAACTGTTATAGAAACAGCCGGATTAAGGCAGGTTAGGCCTCTTCAAGACCACCCCCAAACCTATGAATTCCTGAACCAAACCCTTGGCAGTAGAAAAGATACTGTTTATATCCTATCTCATTTTCAACCGTTGGAAACGGAATTGATTACGGGTTGTTTAACCGAGAGTTTCATTCGTCAGGAATGGGAACCTATAAAAACAAAAAACCTCCCTGACCTTGAAATTTTTCTGAAAAGCTTTGATTTCGGGCAGGCAAGAAAAAAGGCTGAAAAAAATAATGCCCTTGATAATACCATCCGATTCGATAAACTTGACAACGGGATAATCCCTGTAACAGACCCAAAATCTCATCTGAAAAACCAAAAGAACTATCTAGCTCTCACCAGGCCTGTTTTTAATGAAGAGGGAGATTGGGCTATTTTCTATAAATACCCGGTTTTCTATACAGAGATAGGAAGTGGTGGCACATTAAAAATCTATAGAAAACTGAACGGAACATGGATATTTTACTGGCAAATCACCTTGTGGATTTCATGAGAACGAAACAGCGATTATAAAATTGGGAGCGTATTCTAAAGCTTCTCTAAACATAATTTTAATCCCCCAATGATACCTTCATGTGAAAAACCTCCGGTACTGCTCCACCCGGAAATCCATGACGGTGTAGTTGGGGTCC
>CAZUZE010000065.1:0-10163 GCA_964624565.1 uncultured Robiginitalea sp. | reverse complement strand
TCGCGGAGTCCGGTAAGTCCGTCACCGTTCAGAACTTCTCCGGTCTCCGTAGGGATGTTGGCCAGCTCCGTTTCGTTGAAGTTACCCACCCCGTTGAGGGTCAGGTTGAAACCGTCGGGGGAATCGCTGCGGATCACATCCCAGTTCAGGGTCAGGTCCACCCCGCGGTTATACAACTCACCAGTGTTGGCATCCAGGCTGGTCACCGAGTTGATGGCGGAGACCGGCGTGCTCTGGAACAGGTCCGTGGTCTTCTTGTCGTAGTAATCCACGGTACCCCGAAGGCGCCTGTCGAACATCTCGAAATCGATACCCACGTCAAATTGGGCTACCGTTTCCCACCTCAGGGTGGTGTTGCCGATCTGGGAGAGGAAGATAGCCGTCTGGTTGGCATAGCCGCTCCCGGTTGCAAAGAAGTTCTCCGTAAGGTCCGGTGCTGAGAAATAAGAGGTTCCGGAAATCCGCTGGTTACCGGCGGTACCGTAAGAAGCCCTTAACTTCAGCTGGTCGAAAATGGATCCGTCCATAAAGGCCTCGTTGTGGATGTTCCAGCGCCCGGCCACAGACCAGAAGGTCGCCCATTTGTTACTGCCCGCAAAGCGGTAGGAGGCATCCCGGCGAATCGTTCCGGTAATCCCGTAACGCGTGTCATAGTCGTAATCCACCTGTCCGAAGTAGGAGAACAACCCGGCATTGAGGATCTGAGCGTTCGCCTCATCGACAAACAGCAGACCCCCTGTATTGGGATCGATCTGTACCGGGATCAGCCCTGACCCGTCTCCGGGGTAGAAGGTGGCGGGGATCAAACCATTGGAAAAGTACCCGAACTGGCGGAAATGCGCCTTAAAGTACTCGGTGTACACCCCGGCATCCAGGGAATGGCGTCCCCAGGAATTGTTGTAATTCAGGGAGGTTACCTGGTTGTAGGTGAACTGGCGTGTGCTGGACTGCTGCTGGAATCCTGAAGTGGGGTTTTCAGCACCCCCGAAAAGCAGGGCGTTGAAGGACTCAGGACCTTCGGCCCGGGTCAGGAATTCGCTCTGGTAGTCCGCACTCATCACCACGTTGGCGGTGAGCTCCGGGGTAATCTTATAGGAAGCGTTGAAACTTCCGATCAGCTTGACCTCGTCTTCCTTCCGGGTATAGGTACGCAACCTGTCCAGGAGGAAGAGGGGGGTGTTTGAGAACAACAGGGGGGAAAGCAGCGCTGCCCCATCGGTGTAGTCATCCGGCGTGATGTAAGGCACAGACTGGTACGCCCCGAGGATGTAGTTCCGGTTGATCGCCCCGCCGCCGATGGCGTTGGGTTCGTTGGACTCCGAATAGTTGATGGACAACTGCGTGCCGTAGGTGAAACGCTCGTTGTCTGACCTCCCGGTCACGTTGTTCCGGATGCTGAAACGCTTCAGGTCTGAATCCTGCAGGATCCCCTCCTGGTCAAAGTACCCGAGGGAGGTAAACTGGGTGAAGTTTTCACCCCCGCTCTGGAACGAAATGTTGTGGTTCTGAGTCAGGCCTGTCCTGAAGAAGAAATCGGCCCAGTCAAAAGTTGGGGCGGCCGCAATTTCCTCCGGGGTCAGGGTAGCTCCCCGTCCGGCGCCCCGCTGGTTCTCCAGGGTCAATTGCTCCTGGGAATTCATCAGGTTGTAATCGTTGTCCTGCAGGCTGCTGAAACTGAGGATACCGGTGTAGTTGATCTGCAGGGGCTGGTTAAAGGAACCCCTTTTGGTTTTGATCACCACAACCCCGTTCGCACCCCGGTTTCCGTAGACCGCCGTCGCACCCGCATCCTTAAGGACGTCGATGGACTCGATATCCTGGGGGTTGATGCTCCGGAAGTTGTCTTCATCCACCGGCGTACCGTCGATGATGAAGAGCGGAGAGGTGTTTCCGTTGATGGAGTTCACCCCGCGAAGACGAACCGTAGGGGCCGCACCGGGCTGCCCGCTGTTCGTGCTGATGTCAAGACCCGCTACCTGTCCGGAAAGCGTCTGGACCACGTTGGCGTTGGGCCGGTTTTCAATAGTGGCAGCGGAAATCGTCTGGGACGCGATGCTGGACTTCTCCCGGGTCGCAGTACGGTATCCCTGGACCACTACTTCTTCCAGTGCCTCAGCATCTTCCTGCATCTGGATATTGATCACAGTAGCAGTGCCGACATTCCGGTCGACCGTGGTTTGGCCGATGTAGGAGAACCGCAGTGTCTCATTGGAATTAACCCTGATGGTGTAGTTTCCATCAAAGTCCGTTTGGGTCCCGCGGGTAGTTCCCACGACAACCACTGAAACTCCGGGCAGGGGGACATTGTCCTGGTCCACTACCGTACCCGAAACCGCTCGCTCCTGTGCAAAGGAGAAAGAAAGACTCATGAGCACCAACAAAGGCGTCAGAATCCATGTTAGATTTGATCTCATTTAGATATGATTTTGAATTAGCCAGTCGCAAAATTCTTAATTGTACCTTAATATTCCAAAGAATATGAGGCCCGGAAGTTGCCAAATGTTAAAGAAATCCTTTCTTTTACGTTTTCTTTTTCCTTTTTCAAAAAACCATGCAAAATTCTTAACCTTTTAACTTTTTTGTTGAATAATGTGTTTAATTGTTTAAACAAATCGTTTGCGTAAGCTTCGAAAATGCTCCAAAATTTCCACAGTTGTGCCCTGGAAGCCGGCACTGACGAGGCCGGCAGGGGATGCCTGGCCGGCCCGGTGACCGCTGCTGCGGTGATCCTCCCTGAAGGTTTTTCGCACCCGCTGCTCGACGATTCCAAAAAACTCTCACCCGGCCACCGGGCGGAACTCGCCCTGGTGATCCGGGAAGCGGCCCTCGCCTATGGCATTGCCCACGTTTCCCACGATACCATAGACGACATCAACATCCTGAATGCCTCCATCAGGGCCATGCACCTCGCCCTTGACCAGCTCTCGACAACCCCGGAAGCCATTGCGGTGGATGGCAACCGCTTCAAACCCTATCGCGACATCCCGTATCACTGCCTCATCCGCGGGGATGGGCGCTTTGCAAATATTGCGGCCGCCTCGGTACTGGCCAAGACCGCCCGCGACACCCTCATGCGGGAACTCCACGAGACCTATCCCCAATACCAGTGGGACCGCAACAAAGGATACCCCACCAGGGCACACCGGGAAGCCCTTCGCGCCTGCGGGCCCACCCCCTTCCACCGAAAAAGTTTCAGATTGCTGGAGGAACAGTTGAAATTCAGCTACTAGATAGTACTTTTGCTGGTAGATAAACCAGAGATGCGCATCCTGAGGTTCCTCTTTTATTTCAGTTGTTTCGGTACCTTGTTATTTATCGGTTGCACTACCGGGGTGCCCGAGACCTATCGTCCCGGGGAACTGGTCCCGGGAAGTGCGCAAATGGTCCTGAAAATCAATGCCCCCGAACAATTTCGTTCCGAATACCGGAATTCAGAATTGCTCCATATACTTATGGGCAGTGACTCCGCCCCCTGGAGGGGTTCCCTGGAAGCCGTCCTTGAACTGGACCTGCCCGAGGGCTCCCTGCTCGTCCTCTCGGACACCCTCAGGCAGCCGGGCGAATGGGTGTTGTTGTTCCCCGAACTGAAGGCCCAAAGCGATACGGTTTCAGGAAACAGGGACCCCCGTGAGGGCCCGGTTTGGGATTTTCCCGACAGCACAGGGCTTTATTTCCAGTTCCTCCGCAACGTCCCTGTACTCGCTTCCTCCAAGCCCTACTTTGACCAGGTAGAGGAAGGGGCCGGCGCTCCGCCCACAGGGCTGGGCAGGGCCCTGACCGCTTCCAACCCCCTGGCATCGGCCACCCTTATGCTGGCCCCCGGAATGCCTGACCCGTTTGAGGAAGGAATTGGGGGAGATCGCGCGGCCCCCCGTTCCGATAGTGCCCTCTGGTCGTCTTACGATTTCCTGACCGGGCGGAATACCCTTGGTTTGCAGCGGCTGGAAAACGCACCAGACACTTCGGCCCACCGCGAATACCTGCTTACCGACATTCCGGCATTGCCCCTGCAACGGGTGGCTTCCCTGATCCCGGCGGATGCGGACTCCTGGATCTCCTATTCCCTGGAGCAGGCCGGTCTGTTTTCCGAAAATCAGGAGAGGCTCACGGGAAACGAAAACCCAAACCCGGAACTTCTGGAAAGTACGGAACAGCTAAGCCTGGTGGAAGTGAATTCTTCCATGATCCTGATCCTGCACAGCCTGAATGCCTCTCTGATAGAGGAAGCACTGCGCCCCTGGAGAGGGGAGGCCACAGAATTCCAGGGGGCACTGATCTTCCCGCTGGAGCAAACGAACCTCCTGGCCGAAACCTTTGCCCCTTTGTTGCGCCACCTTCCCTCCCCCCGTTTTTATGCTGCCCTCGAGGATACGTTTATCTTTTCTGAATCCCTGGAGGCCCTGCAGGGCCTTATCAGCCATAAAAACCGCAGGGATACCTTTGACCAAACCAGGGCTTACCAGTACCTCAATCCTTCCCTGGCTTCTGAATCCAGCATCCTTTTGATCTCCAAAAACCCAGCTGCTTCAGCACTCGCTTCGGATTCGCTTTTTGTCGGGGGGCTCTCTCCCGCCCTGTTGAGGAGACTCCCCGACGGGTACTTGCTGGGTTCCCAGAACAACCTGGAAAACCCCTATACCCTTGGCACCTACCTCTTCCTGGATGGCGACCTGCCTGCGGACAAGCAGGAGCGGGTGCGGGAAGTCTTTACGGCATCCCTGGAATCCCCTCCCGCAACCCGGCCCCAATTCCTGAAAAACCACCGGGACGGGACCATGGACATCGCGGTGCAGGATGAAAACAACACGCTGTACCTGTTCTCGAATTCCGGAACGCTTTTGTGGAAAAAGGATATCGGAAGCCGCATCCAGGGGGATATCCGACAGGTGGACCTGTTCCGGAACGGGCGCCTGCAAATGGCGTTTACCACCACCAACGAATTACAGGTCCTGGACCGGGACGGAAAAACGGTTTCCCCTTTTCCAAAAAAGTTCGAAGGGGGCAACCTGAACCCGCTTGCCGTTTTTGACTATGAGAACAACCGGAATTACCGGTTGGTGGCCACCCAGGGAGCCAATGTGTTTATGTATGACGGGGAAGGCCGGGCGGTAACCGGCTTTAAATTCCGGGATGCCGGCAGCACTGTGATCAACCCTCCCGAGCACTTCCGGATCAGCGGGCGGGACTACCTTGTTTTTCAGCTGGAAAACGGGCAGTTGAAAATCCTGAACCGCGTAGGGGATACCCGTATTTCGGTCAAGGAGGCCTTCGAGTTTTCCGGGAACAGGGTTTATGAGTACCGAAACGGGTTCGCCTTTACGGATCGCAAGGGAAACCTGATCACCATCGATACGAGGGGGAAAATTGGCCGCAACGCCCTGAACCTCGGCCCGGACCACGGCATGGACGCCAGCACCCGGACCCTTGCCCTGATGGACGACAACCGCTTCCGGGTAAAGGCCAATGAGAAGGAACTGGAACTCGGGGTGTACAGCCGGCCCCAACTCTTCTACCTCTACGATATTATCTATGTGGCGGTCACCGACCTGCAGAGCCAGCAGGTCCACCTGTTCCGCAGCACCGCGGAGGAGGTCTCCGGGTTCCCGGTTGAGGGAAGCGGCCTTTCGGATATGGCAGACATGGACAACGACCGGAATCCGGAGCTGGCAATCCCCTACCGGAACAGCGCCATCCGCGTCTACAAAGTGGTCCGCTAGGGGCGGGTACCGGGCTTACTGCCCTGGGGCCACGCCGTCAAACAACTGGAGGAAATGCCCTTTCAGGCGGTCCTTTACCTCAGACATGGGCACATGCCTGCCCAGTTCCGCACCCAGGGAGGTAACCCCCTTGCCCTTTATCCCACAGGGGATCATCAGGTCGAAGTAGGAGAGGTCGGAATTGACGTTCAGGGCAAACCCGTGCATGGTCACCCACCGGCTCGCTCGTACCCCCATCGCACAGATCTTCCGGGCGCGGGGGGTGCCCACATCCAGCCAGACGCCTGTCTCCCCATCGGAGCGGGAAGCCTCCAGGCCATATTCCCAAAGGGTGCGGATGACCATTTCCTCCAGAAAGCGGAGGTACTTATGGATGTCGGTAAAGAAATTATCCAGGTCCAGGATCGGGTAGCCTACCACCTGTCCCGGGCCGTGGTAGGTGATATCGCCCCCCCTGTTGATTTTGTAGAAGCGGGCGCCCCGTTCGGAAAGCTGGGCCTCGGAGACCAGCAGGTTGTTCAGGTCCCCGCTCTTTCCGAGGGTGTATACATGGGGGTGCTCCACAAAAAGGAAGTAATTGGGCGTGGGAAGGCCGGCCCCGGCCCTCCGGTTATCGATTTTGATGTCCAGGATTTCCTTAAACCGCGCTTCCTGGTAGTCCCATACCTCCTTGTAATCCCGGAACCCCAGGTCCTGGAAAATCACTTCTTTGTTCATGGGGCAAAGATACGCAACCTCAATTTGGGTTGCCACGGATTAGTTTGGGTTGTTGAGGATCACCAGGGCGGCGATCACCCCGGGCACCCAGCCGCATAAGGTCAGCAGAAAGACGATCAGGAAGGACCCGCATCCCTTGCCGATAACGGAAAGGGGCGGGAAGATAATGGCCAGTATGACGCGCAGCAGGCTCATGGTACTTT
Source organism: uncultured Robiginitalea sp. (assembly GCA_964624565.1). Lineage (GTDB taxonomy): Bacteria > Bacteroidota > Bacteroidia > Flavobacteriales > Flavobacteriaceae > Robiginitalea. The sequence continues at coordinate 3,526 of CAZUZE010000065.1, read as the reverse complement.
ATTCGGGATACACCTATTAGACGCAGCGCAAATCGAATTGTTACATCCACGGGAGAAGCCATTTACCCGACGGCTTGAGAATTCTCGCATAGTACCTATCTTTGCTGCGCTAATTCAGAGTCCATGCAATTATCCGAACAGGAAATCATCCGAAGAGAAAAGCTGGGGCAGCTCCGGGCCCTTGGCATCACCCCCTACCCGGCTGCACTGTTCCCGGTGGATATCCGGACCAGGGAGGCCAAGGAGGGCTTTGAGGAGGGCAAGAAAGTGGTGATGGCCGGAAGGCTGATGTCCCGTCGGATCCAGGGCAAGGCCTCCTTTGCAGAGCTGCAGGACAGCCAGGGGCGCATCCAGCTTTACTTTAACCGGGACGAAATCTGCCCGGGGGACGATAAAACGCTCTACAACGAAGTCTACAAGAAACTCCTGGACATAGGGGATATCATCGGCGTGGAAGGCACCCTTTTCAAAACACAGGTAGGCGAAAAAAGCGTTCTGGTCACCGGGCTGACCGTGCTGAGCAAGGCCCTGCGCCCGCTGCCCCTCCCGAAAACGGATTCCGAAGGGAGGACCTACGATGAATTCAACGATCCCGAGCTTCGCTACCGGCAGCGGTACGTGGACCTTGTGGTCAACCCTCAGGTCAGGGAAACCTTTGTCAAGCGCACCCGGATTACCAATACGATCCGCTCCTTCTTCAACGCCAGGGGCTACCTGGAGGTCGAGACCCCAATCCTGCAGCCCATCCCGGGCGGTGCCACGGCCCGGCCCTTTGTGACCCACCACAACGCCCTGAACATCCCCCTCTACCTGCGCATCGCCAATGAACTGTACCTCAAACGCCTTATCGTAGGCGGTTTCGACGGGGTTTACGAGTTTTCCAAGGACTTCCGCAATGAAGGGATGGACCGCACCCACAATCCCGAATTCACGGTGATGGAACTCTATGTGGCCTATAAGGACTACTACTGGATGATGGAGCTGACCGAACAACTCCTGGAACAGGTGGCCCTTGAGACCACGGGAGGCACGGAAGTCAGCGCAGGGGGTGAGCGCATCGACTTTAAGGCGCCTTATCCCCGGGTGCCGATCCTGGAGGCCATAAAGGTCCATACAGGGTATGACCTCGCCGGCATGGACGAAACAGCGCTTCGGGAAGTGGCGGGCAAACTGGACCTCGAACTTGACCCGACCATGGGTGCGGGAAAAATCATCGACCATATTTTCGGGGAGTTCTGCGAACACCATTACATCCAGCCCACATTTATCATCGACTACCCCAAGGAAATGAGCCCCCTGACCAAAGAGCACCGAAGCAAACCCGGGCTGACCGAGCGCTTTGAGCTCCTGGTCAACGGAAAGGAGATCGCCAACGCCTACTCGGAATTGAATGACCCCATCGACCAGCGGGAGCGCTTCGAAGCCCAGCTGCGCCTGTCCGAAAAAGGGGATGACGAGGCGATGTTCATCGACCAGGACTTCCTAAGGGCCCTTGAATACGGGATGCCCCCGACCTCCGGGATCGGCATCGGGATTGACAGGCTCGTGATGCTGCTTACCGACAACGCCTCCATTCAGGAAGTCCTGTTTTTCCCCCAGATGCGGCCTGAAAAGAAGCCGCTCGAACTGGGGGAACACGAAAAAAACGTCCTCGCCCTCCTGAAAGCCGCCCACCCGGTACCCCTTGCAGAGCTGAAGGCCAAAGCTGCCCTGAGCAACAAGGCCTGGGACAAGGCGATCAAGGGACTTACCAAACTGGGGCTGGCTTCGGTTTCAAAAGAGGGGGAAACCCTTATGTGCTATTTAAAAGAGTCGTAGTATCTTAGGGCACATGCACCTATCCAAAGCCATCGGTTTACTGCTGGGCCCGGCACTCTTTATCCTCATCAGCCTCCTCCCGGACCTGATCCCGGGATACCCGCAGGCCAATGCCGTGATCGCCACCGGCAGCTGGATGATCATCTGGTGGATAACGGAAGCCGTTTCCATTTCGGTAACGGCCCTGTTGCCCCTGCTTCTCTTCCCCTTGCTGGGGGTCATGCCCCTCACCGATGTGGGCTCGAATTACGGGAGCCCGATCATTTTCCTTTTTTTCGGCGGGTTTGTCCTGGCCCTTGCCCTGGAAAAGGTCAACCTGCACCGCAGGATCGCCCTTACGATCATCCACCTTACCGGCACGACCCCGGAAAAAGTCATCCTCGGGTTTATGATCGCCACAGCCTCCCTGAGCATGTGGATCAGCAATACGGCGAGCACGGTGGTCATGCTGCCCATCGCCCTGTCGGTGATACAGCTGCTGGTAAAGGATGAGGACGGCTTCACAAAAAAAGACCGGAACTTCGCTTTGAGCGTCATGCTCGGGATCGCCTTCTCGGCCAATTCCGGGGGCATTGCCACCGTGATCGGGACCCCCCCGAATTCCGTCCTGATCGGGCTGCTTGAGAACGAATACCAGATCGAAATATCCTTTTTGCGGTGGATGACCATCGGCCTGCCCATCGCCATTATCCTTATCGGGATCTCCTACCTCGTGCTGGTCAAATGGATGTTTCCCTGCCGCGGGCTCCAGTTCGGGGCCTCCCAGTCGGTAATCCGGGATGAACTGCGCAAGCTGGGGCCTCCCTCGCCCAGGGAAAAAATGGTGCTTTCAATCTTCGGGGTGACGGTTTTCCTGTGGATCTTCAGGACCCTTATCAACAACTGGGTCCCGGGGCTCGGTCTTTCGGATACGGGGATCAGCATGCTGGCGGCCATTGCGCTTTTTGCGGTGCCGTTCAATCTGAAAAAAGGGGAGTTCATCCTGGAGTGGAAGGACACCTCCCGCCTGGCCTGGGGGATCCTCATCCTCTTCGGGGGCGGGCTCGCCCTTGCACGCGGCATGTCTGCCAGCGGGATCGTCGATCTGGTTTCGGGGGCAATCGCCAGTGCGGATGTCCCCATCACTTTTACGGCATTCCTGCTGATCCTACTGATGCTCTTTATGACGGAACTCATGAGCAATGTCGCCCTTGTTGCCGTCCTGGCGCCCGTGGTGGCGGGGATCGCCATAGGCCTGGACATCCCCATGCTCCACCTCCTGATCCCGGTAACCATCGCAAGCAGCTGTGCTTTTATGCTCCCCATGGCCACCCCCCCCAATGCCATCGTCTTTGCCAGTGGGTATATCAGGGTGCATGAAATGGCACGGGTAGGGCTTATCCTGAATCTAATCTCCGTTATCCTGCTGGTGCTGGTCTTCCAGTTCGTGATGCCCCTCCTGTTCTGAAAAATGCAAAGCCCCTGTCTGTGCAGGGGCCTTGCCGCTAATTCAATAAAGGGGAGGGTGTTGTACCGACAAACCTTTTAAAGGCCCGGGGGGATTTCACTCTGGCACTTCCTGGGGCTGTTATGTTTCATAAGACGTGTTTTGAAAATAGTTGTTACAAGAAATCCCGTTTTTTTCCCATAAACCCCCCGTGAGAATCCCGTCGCCCTCCCGACTTCATAGCTAAGGAAATAAAGAACTCAGGAATAACCGCACCCGGTA
>CAZUZE010000064.1:0-10626 GCA_964624565.1 uncultured Robiginitalea sp. | reverse complement strand
TGGATCGGCAGGACCACCGAAGGGTACATGTCCTATACGGATGTCATCACGGGCAAACTCAAAAGGGGGGTTGTTTTCATCCTGATCCTCACCCTTGGGACAGGTGTTTTCGGGGTCCTGGTACCCGGCGGGTTTATCCCGGAAGAGGATATGGGGTATTTCTATGTAAATATCCAGCTGCCCAATGCGGCTTCCCTGCAGCGGTCAGACAAAATCAGCGGTGAAATAGAGAGGCGCTTGCTGCAGTACCCTGAAGTCGAATACGTGACCAACGCCACCGGGTTCAGCCTGCTTTCCGGGGCCATGGCGCCCAACAACGGATTCATGTTCGTAACCCTTAAGGAGTGGGGGCAGCGAGAGGCCACGGCCAAGGAGGTCATCAACAGGGTTAACCGGGAACTCGCCGCCTCCGTCGATGGCGCCCAGGCGTTTGCCTTTGGCCCCCCGGCAATCCCCGGGCTGGGCAACGGTTCCGGTTTCAGCCTGATGCTCCAGGACAAAGGCGGGAATGCGCCGGAATACCTCTCGGCGAATGCGGGCAAGTTCATCACAGCGGCCAACCAGAGGGAAGAAATTGGCGGTGCCTTTACGACCTTCCAAAGCAACGTGCCCCAGCGCTACATGGACATCGACAAGGAAAAAGCGCTGAAGCTCGGGCTCTCGCTAAATGACCTCTACACGACCATCGGGGCCTTTATGGGCGGCGCCTACGTGAACGATTTCACGCGTTTCGGGCGGTTGTACAAGACCTATATCCAGGCGGAAAACGAGTACCGGGTGGACGAATCCCAGATTGAGAACTTCTTCATAAAAAACAAGGACGGGGATATGGTCCCGCTTTCGACAGTGGCCACCATACGCCCGGTGAGCGGTCCGGATTACACCACGAGGTTCAACCTGTTCCGGGCCGTCGAAATCACAGGGGCCCCCGCCCCGGGGTATACCTCAGCCCAGGCCATGGCAGCCCTGAAGGAGGTGGCGGAAGAAGTGCTCCCGGATGACATGACTACCTCTTGGAATGCCATGTCCTATCAGGAGGACAAGGCTTCGGGTTCCCTGGGGATCATCCTGACCTTCTCCCTCTTGTTTGTCTTCCTGATCCTGGCTGCCCAGTACGAAAGCTGGAGTTTGCCCTTTGCCATCCTCCTGGGCACCCCGTTTGCCGTCTTCGGGGCGTTCCTGTTCCTTTGGGTGGCCCGATTCTTCAGCGTGAGCTTTGAAAACAACATCTTTGCCCAGGTCTCTTTTGTGATGCTGATCGGGATGGCCGCCAAGAACGCGATCCTGATCGTGGAATTCGCCAATGATGAATTCAAAAAAGGCAGCTCCCTCTTCGAGGCTGCCACGGCCGCGGCCCGTTCCCGGTTCCGCCCGATCCTGATGACGGCATTCTCCTTTATTTTTGGGGTCTTCCCCCTGGTAGTGGCCACGGGGACAGGGGCCGAGGCCCGAAAAGTGATGGGGATGGCCCTGCTCGGGGGGATGAGCGTGGCCACCTTGCTGGGTGTTTTCTTTTACCCCATGCTTTTCGTGCTCATCGGAAAAATTGCCGGGTATGAAAAAAAACGGGGGATGGTGAATGTAACGGAGGAATCGAAATGAAGAAAGCAACCTACCTTTTCCTGGGCCTGATCCTCTTCCAAAGCTGTAAGATCGGAAAGAATTACACCGGCACGGAGTTTAGCCAGCCTCAGGGGTATTCCCAGGAAAACGGGGACTATGTTCGGGCAGTGGACAGCGTTCGAACGGACACCCTGGAGCTGACAACCGCTGACCTCAGGTGGTGGGAACTCTATGACGACCCGGTGCTGGACAGCCTTATCGCCAGTGCCCTGAGGAACAACCGGGATGTATTGATCGCAGCCGAAAATGTGCTGCAGGGGCGGCTGGCCCTTAAAAACCAGAACGCGGAACTGCTGCCAAAATTCGATGCCGGCGGGCAGTTCCAACGTGGAAATTTCCTCCTGAACAATATTGGCGGGACCCAAAACCTGATCCTCGGCTCGGCCTCTGCGAACTGGGAACTCGACCTCTGGGGGAAACTCCGCCGCCTCTCCGAAGCGGCCCGGGCCGACCTGCTCGCTTCCGAGTACGGCTACCGCGGGGTGATGATCTCCCTTATCAGCGAGGTGGCCACCACGTATTTCGCGTTGCTAAGGGCAAAATCCCAGTACGAGATCTCGGTACGCAACGCGGGATCCAGGGACAGCATGTTGCAACTTATCCAGGCGCGGTATGACAAGGGGATCGTCCCGGTCATCGATGTGGACCAGGCGACCATACAGTATACGATAGCGGCAGGGGCGGTCCCGCAATACGAACGGCAGATCGTCCAGTTGGAGAATACCCTCAGCATCCTGATCGGTCAAAATCCGGGGCAGGTGGAAACCGGAAAAACCCTGAGGGAGCAGGATTTTGAAATAGCCCTGCCGCTGGCCCGGCCCGTCGACCTGCTGGCCCGAAGGCCTGACGTCATTGCCTCGGAGCAGGAGCTGATCGCCCAGAATGCACTCACCGGTGCCGCCCGGGGCAACCGGTTGCCCTCCCTGAGCGCCTCTGCCCTGGTGGGCATAACGGCAGACAGCTTCGGGAACCTGAGTTTTCAAAATCCCCTCTGGACCCTGACCGGACAACTTGCCGGCCCCCTTTTCTACTGGGGACAGCTCAAACGTCAGGTGGACATCGAGGAGAGCCGTACCTATCAGGCCCTGTACCAATACCAGAATACGGTGTTTTTCGCCCTAAAGGAGGTGGAGGACGTGCTGGTGGAAATCCGGACGACCCGGGATGAAATAGGCATCGCCGAGCGCCGGCGGACCTCAGCCCTGGAAGCCCAGACCCTTTCCAGGGAACGCTACAATATGGGGGTGACCAGCTACCTCGAATTCCTGGAACAGCAAAGGCAGGCTTTCGACGCGGAATTGTTGCTGGAGGGGCTGCGGGCCAATTTGCTCTCAGCCTATGTGAAGCTTTACAAGGCCCTTGGGGGGGGATGGCTCTCGGAGGCCGAAGAACGGCAGGGGCATCAGGGCCCTGAATCAGGAGCGCCAAACCCCGGGGAGTAACCCGTTTAAAAACAGGGAGTGACCCGCGTAAAAATCAGGTGGGTACAATGCGAATTAACCAAATGCCATATGAAATCCTGGAATCTTTGCGTATTTATGGTAGCATCGCTTTTGGCCGGGTCTGAAGCTCAGGGACAGGACCAACCCCTTCGGATCGGGGTGGCCGGCCTCACCCATACACATGTTCACTGGATCTTCAACAGCGCGGAAAAGGGGGATATAGAGCTCGTGGGGATTGCGGAACCCAATCGGGAGCTGGCCCGGCGCTATGCTGCCCGGTACGGCTTTCCGATGGACCTGGTCTACGACACCCTTGAAGAACTTCTTGAATCAAAAAAACCCGAAGCCGTCGCCGCTTTCGGGACCATTTATGACCACCTGGAGATTGTACAGGCCTGTGCCCCCAAAGGCGTGCATGTCATGGTGGAAAAACCCCTGGCCGTTTCCCTGGACCACGCCCGTCAAATGGCGGCCCTGGCCCGCCGACACGGCATTCATCTGCTGACCAACTACGAAACCACATGGTACCCGAGCACCTACAAGGCCTTTGAACTCCTCGAGGGGGATGCCGTCGGGCCGGTGCGGAAGATAGTGGTCCGGGATGGCCACAGGGGCCCGGCTAAAATCGGGGTGGACCCCGAGTTCCTCGAATGGCTTACCGACCCGGTTCGCAACGGAGGGGGTGCCCTGATGGATTTCGGGTGCTATGGAGCCAACCTGATGACGCACCTGATGGGCGGGCAGAAACCCCTGGCGGTTACCGCCGTGACGCAGCAGTTGCAGGTGGAAAACAACCCCGAAGTGGAGGATGAAGCCCTGATTATCCTCGAATACAACAATGCCAACGGGGTCATCCACGGGTCTTGGAACTGGCCCATCGGCAGGAAAGACATGGAGATCTACGGCCTGACGGGCGCCATCTACGCCGACAACAGGGACCAGGTCCGCCTGCGAAATGCTGAAGGATATGACGGATATTCCGAAGAAGTTTTCCAACTGGAGGATCGCCGCACCCCGTTTGACGATCCTTTTGCGTATTTTAAGGCCGTAGTGCGCAACGCGGTTCCCCCCGGGGACACGAGTTTGTCTTCCCTTGAAAACAACCTTGTGGTCATGGAAATACTGGAAGCCGCCAAAGAGAGCGCCCGCACCGGAACCCGGGTGGAACTGCACGAATGACAACCCGATTTTTAATCAAACCCCGCTCCCTATGAAAACATCCCTGAAATCCATTTTGGCGTCCTGCTTCCTTGTGCTGGGCGCCCCATTTTCCTTTGGGCAGCAGCAACAGGCAACCCATGACGAAGCGGTTACGCTGATCGGGGTCTGGCTGGAAGCCCAGAAGGACTACGAAAACCTGCCGGGGATCTCCGCCAGCATCGTGGAGGACCAAAAAGAAATCTGGAGCGGGGCCTATGGAATGGCCAACCCTTCTGAAAACATCCCGTTTTCGGTCTCCACCCTTTGCAGCATATGTTCCATTTCAAAGCTCTTTACCTCTGTGGCCATCATGCAACTGTACGATCAGGATAAATTGAGGCTGGATGCCGAGGTGAGCGACCTGCTGCCCCACTACGACCTGGAACAACAATTCCCGGAAAGCGGGCCGGTGACCGTGCGCACCCTGCTCACCCATTCCTCCGGGCTTCCCAGGGAAGCCGCCTATCCCTACTGGACAGGCCCGGACTTCCCCTTCCCGACTACGGAGGCGATCAACTCCAAACTGTCCGAACAGGAATCCCTCTACCCTGCCTCCACCTATTTCCAGTACAGCAACCTGGGCCTGACCCTGCTGGGGGAGATCGTGGCTGCGGTATCCGGGGTACCTTATGAAACCTATGTCCGGGAAAATATCCTGGAACCCCTGGGACTCTCAAAGACCCGTCCGGAAATGCCCCGGGCGCTTTACGGCTCGGACCTCGCCGTCGGCTACAGTGCCCTGGGAAGGGACGGGACGCGTGAAAAGGTCAACTTTTTCGAGGCCAATGGGATCACCCCGGCGGCAGGATTCACTTCCAATGTGACGGATCTGGGGAAATTCGCTTCCTGGCAGTTCCGACTCCGGGAGGGCAAAACGCCCGAAATCCTTTCCCCCGCCACGCTGAAGTATATGCAGTCCGTGCAATGGACGGATCCGGACTGGAAAACCACCTGGGGGCTTGGGTTCCGGGTCTATAAAGGCCCCAACGGCACCACCTGGGCGGGCCATGGGGGCAGCTGCCCGGGCTACCGGTCCACCATTGAACTGGACCTCAAAAACAAAAGGGCCTTTTCGGTCATGGTCAATTCCAGCGGGACGAACCCCATGAAATACGTCATGGGCATGCACGCCCTGCTGAGCAAACTGACCGGTAAGGACGCCGAAACAAAATACGTTGCGGGCAGCCCCTCAGCGGACCTTTCACAGTATACGGGCTTCTATGACCCCAGGCCCTGGTCCAGCGAAGAATACATCGGCACCTGGAATGGCCATTTAGTGGTGCTCGAACTCCCTTCCGACAAGCCTGCCGAGTCCCTCACCCGGTTCCAGCACGTGGAAGGGGACACCTTCCGGCGCATCCGGGAAGATGGGGAACCGGGTGAAACCCTGGTTTTTGAGCGCAATGCCGAAGGTGCCATTACGCGGTACCTGCAGCACGGGAACTATACCCTGAGAATTGACCGGTAGCCGTTCCCGAGTGCCCACCCCGGCCAGAACGCCGGGGAGACCCGATACTGATTTTCAAAACCCACAAAACCGTGTGAAAATGATACACTCCAAATTTCTCCCCTTTGTCTTGCTCACAGGTTTCCTGATGGTTGCCGGTTGCAAGGAACAGGTCGAACCCGCCCCCTCTGCAAATCGGGAGCCAAAGGGCGCTCCTGCGCACCCCTACGCCCCCGCATCCTTTATAAAGGACGACAGGGCCACCCAGATCCGTACCCTGCGCTCCAGACTTCACCAACTCTTCGAGGCACATGCCCGGGAACGGAACATCCCGGGGATCGCCTACGGCATCGTGGTGGACGGACAGCTCGTGGTCGATTCGGCCCTTGGGATGATCAACCTGGAAAAACAACTCCCGGCTGGCACCAGCTCCCAATTCCGGATTGCCTCCATGACCAAGAGCTTTACGGCAATGGCCATAATGAAACTCGTGGAAGAAGGAGAGGTGGCGCTGCATGCCCCGGCCCGTCATTATATCCCGGAACTGGGGGAAATATCCTATCCTACAGGTGATTCCCCTCCCATCACGGTGGAAAATCTGCTGACGATGACCGCGGGGTTTCCCGAGGACAACCCCTGGGGGGACCGGCAGCTGGACGAACCGGTGGACATGTTGAAAAAATTGATGGCAGACGGGCCGAGCTTTTCCAACCCGCCCGCGTACGCCTTTGAGTACAGCAATACGGGATATGCCCTGCTGGGGCTCCTTATCACCAATGTCACCGGAATGCCCTACCAGGAATACATCACGGAAAACATCCTGCACCCCCTGGGGATGTGGGATACCCACTGGGAGTTTGACCAGGTACCCGCAGACCGGCTGGCCATTGGCTATGCCCCGGACAGCCTGACGGTGGCCCCCATGCTCCACGACGGGTCCTACGGGGCCATGGGCGGGCTGATCACGTCCATAGCGGATTTCAGCAAATACGTCAGTTACCACCTTTCGGCCTGGCCACCCCGCAGTGCCCCGGAGACCGGGCCCGTTAGCCGCAGTTCCCTGAGGAAAATGCAGCAACCGCAGTTCTCCGGGCTGATTGCCAATGCGAAGGACTGGGATGGCGAAGCCTGCCCGGTCATCTCCGGGTATGGCTATGGCCTTGGGATCTCCCGGAACTGCCACGGGACCACGAGGGTTTCCCATGGGGGCGCCCTGCCGGGCTTCGGGAGCAATTATGTTTTTTATCCCGATCTGGGGATCGGGCTGATGGCGTTCTGCAACGTGACCTATACTTCCCCCTGGCCCTATGACGAAATCTCAAAACTCCTCTTTGGGGAACTCGATTTGCGGCCCAGGCAGCCAGGGGTCTCCGAAATACTGAAGACGAGGCAGTCCCAGGTGGTCGAATGGATAACCGGGGGGGACAGGACCCTGGAGGCGGCCATCATGGCGGAGAATTTCTTCCCGGACGAAGACAGGGAGCGGCGGATGCAACGCATCCGTCCCCTCCTGGAGCAGGCAGGAACGGTTCAGGGCATCGGGGAGCTGCAACCCAGGAACCAGTTGAGGGGGTCCTTTGAGCTTTACGGCGACAGGGATACCCTGGAGGTGTTTTTCACCCTGAGCCCGGAGCCGGACCCAAAAGTGCAATACCTGGAGGTATCTGATAAAAACTAGAGGGCAATAGGAATTGGCTTTCCCTTTTAAAAACTTCTGTACACCAAGGGGCAGATCACCGGGTTTCCGTCCAGGTGTACCCGATGCAGAACGGCTGTAGCAGAATTGATTCGTTTTCCTACCTTAGGACAAAATCCGGCCAATCCAATGGACCAGAAAAACGAGCCACCCTGGGATCTGATCATCGTCGGGGCCGGAATCTCCGGCATCGGGACGGCTTACTGGCTGCAGGAAAAGTGTCCCGGCACCCGCTATACCATCCTTGAGGCACGTTCGCAGATCGGGGGCACCTGGGACCTGTTCCGCTACCCCGGTATCCGGTCCGATTCGGACATGTTTACCTTTGGATATCGCTTTAAACCCTGGGAGAACCCCAAATCGCTATCGGACGGGGAATCGATCCGGAACTACCTTTTGGAAACGGCCCGGGAGAGCGGGATTGACCGCCGCATCCGGTTCGGGCACCGGGTACTAAGCGCAGCCTGGTCCACGCAGGATGCCTGCTGGACGCTCGAGGTCGCGCATGCGGAAGGGACCTCCACCTTCAAGGCGCGGTTCCTTTACATGTGCGCGGGGTATTACAGCTATGAGGAGGGATACCGCCCCCGGTTTGAGGGGGAGGATTCCTTTCAGGGGCCTGTCATCCATCCCCAGTTCTGGCCTCAGGACCTCGATTACACCGGGAAACGGGTGGTGGTCATCGGAAGCGGGGCAACGGCCGTTACCCTGGTGCCCAGCCTGGCGGCCAAAGCGGCCCAAGTAACCATGCTGCAACGCTCCCCCACGTATATCATGAAGCTTCCCAACCGCAATGGCCTTTATATCAGCCTGAAAAAATGGCTGCCCAAAAACCTGGCCTACCGGCTGACCCGGTGGCGCAACCTGGCCATGGCCATGGGGTTGTTTGGGTTTTCAAGGGCCTTTCCGGGGCTTGTGAAACGCCTGCTGATGAAAGGGGCCGCAAAACAGCTGCCCGAAGGGTACCCGGTAGACAAACATTTTAACCCCAGTTATAATCCCTGGGACCAAAGGCTCTGCGTGATCCCGGACGGGGACCTTTTCAGGGCGATCAGGGAAGGAAAAGCCGATGTGGCCACGGAAGAAATAAGCCACTTTACCCCTACCGGGGTTGCCCTGAAATCCGGGGAACACCTGGAAGCCGATGTAATCATAGCCGCCACGGGGCTGAAGATGAAACTCCTTGGAGGGGCGCATCTGGCCATCGACGGCAAGCCGCTTGACACACACGAGGTCCTGGTCTACAAAGGCATGATGATGAGCGGGGTCCCCAACTTCGCCATTGCCTTCGGCTACACCAACAACTCCTGGACCCTGAAGACCGACCTGACGGCCAACCTGGTTTGCCGGATCCTGAACTACATGGAGCGGAAAGGTTACCGGATTGTGGTTCCCCAGGTTCCCGGGGATATCGCAGAAGAGGAATTCCTGCCCCTGGATTCCGGATATATGAAACGGGCACAACACATGCTGCCCAAAAATGGATCCCGGCGTCCCTGGCGGGTATACCAGAACTACCTGATGGACATGATACTCACGCGGTTCGGGCGGGTCCGGGACCGGCACTTGCAATTCTACCCGCCGGGGAAGGATCTCGCTGAAGGGTAAGGAGCATGTCAGTTACCTCGTTTCAGGGCCGTTTAACGGAAGTCAACCATTTTGGTAGCATTTTTGAGGAGAACCTGGAAAAGTAACATGATGGGAAGATTCCCAATCCATATTTTTTCCCTCCTGCTGCTCTTTGTCCTGTTTCCGGGAACGGCACAGAAAAAGGGCTATCAGCCGGGGTATTTGATTACCCTGGAAGCGGACACCCTTTCCGGATGGATAAAAGACCGCTCCCCGGAGCCTTTTGTGGAACTGTATTCCCGCATCCGGTTCCGGCCTGAGGGTAAAAGGAGAAGGCAGAAACTTGGCCCGGATGAAATCCGGGGCTATGGGGTGGCCGGAAGGGTCTACGAATCCGTCCGCCTCAGGGAGGAAGCGTCCTTTTTGAAGTTCCGCTATTACCTCGACCCCCGGGCGGAGGCCGGATTCCTCAGGGTGGTACGCCGGGAAGGCCCCCTTACCTGGTACGAAAAGGAATTCGTCCACGACGACAACAACTACCTGGATTTCTACCCTTTGTTCCACCTCGAGGGAACCGGGGACATGGTACGGGTCACCCAGGGTATCCTGGGGTTGAAACGCAAACGGCTCACAGCTTATTTCCGGGACTGTCCGCCCCTGGTCGAGGCCGTAGCCGGGAAACAACTCAGCACCACCGCGGAAGTCTATGAATGCTACCTTTCAGAATGCGGGAAAAAGCAGCTGGAACGCCAGGTTCCCACGGATGGGAACTAGTACTTCTCAAACCAGTCAAAGTGGTTGTGAATGATCTCATCCTTGTGCGCATTTATGTATTTTAAAAACGCCTGGGCCGTGGGTGAGAGGTTTTTCGATTTTTGCCAGATGAGGTTCCAGTGGGTGATGACCGGCAGCCCGCGCATGGGTATGATTTCCAGATCCCGGTTTTTCAGTTCGTTTTTCAGGCCGATCAGTGGCATGATGGAATATCCCAGCCCGGCCACAAGGGCCTGCTTTAATGCCTCATTGCTGGTAAGCTCCAGTTTTTTCGGATTCTGAATGGATTTTGAATTCAGAAATGCTTCCATGGCGTTTCGGGTGGCGGAACCCTGTTCCCTGTAGATTAGGGGCTCCTCCGATAAAATTCGCTTCGCCGATCTGTTTTTAGGGCCCTTGCGCGAGGTACCCCCAACCAGGAACAACTTGTTCTGCATCAGCTCCACCCGATTGATATTCAGGTGTTCGGGCAAAACAGACACCATGGCAAAATCAACGGCATTCTGTTCCAGGCTCCGAATGACTTTGGCCTTATTGGTAACGTCCATGACCAGGTCGACACCCGGATTGGCATCCATAAAATCAGTCAGGAAATAGGGCATGACGTATTTTGCGGTCGAAACGGTGGAAATGGTCAGGCGGCCGGCAATATGTCCCGCGAAGGCATGGGTCTTGTAATCGATCGCCTGGACCTGGTGGATGATTTGCTCCGCAGCCGCGGCAATTTCCTTTCCAAAATCAGTGACGTATAATTTACGGCCAACCACCTCCGTGAGGGGGATGGAAAACTGATCCTGAAAATTTTTAAGCTGTATAGAAACGGCAGGCTGGGTTAAATGCAATTCTTCAGCAGCCTTCGTAATACTCTGGTTCTG
>CAZUZE010000063.1:2085-10881 GCA_964624565.1 uncultured Robiginitalea sp. | reverse complement strand
CTATGTTATTAAAGCGCCTTTTATTCTACCTCCTGCCCGTGTCCCTGTTCCTTTCCGGGTGCTCAAAACCCCCGGAACCCATGACGTCTTTTAAAGATGTCTTAGAAGGGAGCCCGGCGATCACAGGCAAAGGGGGGTACCTGCAAAGCCCCTATGTCACGGCAGGGGACCGGGTCTATATGGTAGGGCACCAGGACGGCAGTTTTCCGGAGTTGGGATGGCATATCAAAGGTGAGATGGGCGGTATCTGGAACCACCCGATCAAGTTAATGGACGGGTTCGGGGCTGCCCTGCTCGAAGGAGACCGGCGTATTGCCATTGAAAATGCAGGGGAATTCATCAATTACCCCATGGCCAACCGGCACCGGTACGTGTTGCCGGGTGCATCCCTTGAAGTGGACCGGTGGCAGTTCGTCCCGGACGGTGAACAGGGCCTCGTCATACAATACGCCATCCGAAATACAGCTGCCTCGGACCGGTCCCTCCGTTTCGAATTTACCGGCCACTCCGACCTGAGGCCCACCTGGCTGGGGGAGCGCACCGGGATGCAAGACCATCCGGACCGGGCAACCTTCCAGGCCGGGACGGGAACCTGGTTGATGACCGACCAGGGCAACTCCTGGCACGTGGTCTTTGGGACGGACCTCCCCGTACTGGACACGCGGGAGCAAAAAACACCCTACTCCGGCCTGGGTACAACAGCCTCCCTGGAACACCCCCTGAAGGTCGCCTCAGGGGAAACGGTCCTGGTCAACGTGGCCATCGCCGGGTCCTACACGTCCGAAACAGAGGCCCTGGCCACCTACGCGGCACTCCAGCAAAACAGCATGTCCCTTCTGGAGCAAAAGTCCCAACGATACCGGCAGCTCGCTTCCAGGTCCAGGCTCTCCACCCCGGATTCCACCCTCGATAAAACCTTCGAATGGCTGAAATACAATTCGGACTGGCTCGTAAGGGACGTCCCCGAAATCGGGCGGGGCATCACTGCGGGGATCCCCGATTACCCCTGGTGGTTTGGCGTGGACAGTGAGTACGCCCTTCAGGGGTATATGGCCATTGGGCAGCGCGACGTCGTCCACCAGACCATCCGTCTGATCGACAGTGTCTCCCGGGCGGTCAATGGCAATGGGCGGATTATACACGAAATGTCGACCAACGGGGCCGTCTTCAATCCCGGAAATATCAATGAAACCCCCCAGTTCGCCACACTGATCTGGAGGATCTACCAGTGGAACGGGGACAGGGAATTCCTCAGAAGGTATTTTCCGACCATCCGCAAAGGGCTTGCGTGGCTGATGGATGAAAATGACGGAAACCGCAACGGTTTTCCGGACGGCTTTGGCATGATGGAGATCCACGGCCTAGACAGCGAAATGATCGATGTGGCCACCTATACCCAGGCCGCCTTTGCCGATGCGGCGCGCATCGCCTCTGAACTGGGAGAGGAAGCGCTGGCCATGGAATACGAAAAATCGGCTGCCGGGCTCCGGGAGAAGATCAATGCGGAATTCTGGTCAGACGAGTTCCATTCCTACGCGGACTTTATGGGGACGGATCAGCAGGCCCTCCACCTGATCGGGGACGCCATTACGCGCGCGGACACCCTGAACAAACCATGGGCCGTCAGGGAACTGGAAGAAACCCGGAAAGGGATCCTGGGCCGTCCTCCGGACCAGCGCCTGAAGCCTTTCGTACTGCATCACAACTGGGTGGTAAACACCCCCTTGGAAATGGGGATCGCAGATCCTGATAAGGCAGGGCGGGCCCTTGAAACGGCCCGGAAGTTCACAAACCCTTTCGGGGTGTTTGTCACGGGCATCGACCGGGATGAAACCGCAGGATCGGACGAGGGTTCCTTTAAAGGCAGCAAGGTGTTCTCCTATACTGGTGCCGTCATGACACTCCCCACGGGCGTGCAGGCCATAGCCGAAAACAACTACGGCCACCCCGACCGGGCCCTGGACTACCTCAGGCGGATGACCCGGAGTTTCAGCTATGCCCTTCCCGGGAGCATGTATGAGGTATCCCCGGATTACGGGATGATCGTGCAGGCCTGGAATATTTACAGCTTTGCCGTCCCGATCGTCGGGCAGTTTTTCGGGATACAGCCTATGGCCTCCCGCAGGGAGGTAACCATCGAGCCTGTGATGCCCGGAGCCTGGAACCGGGCGAGCCTCGAGAATGTGGCCATTGCCGACAATTCCATTTCCGTGTTCTACAGCCTCGAAGCCAACGGGAAAACCCGCCTGAAAGTGACCCAGGAAAAGGAAGACTGGACGCTCATTCTCAAACTTCACGGGGCGGCGGGCTCCCGTGTGGAGGTCCTCGGCGGCACGGTCGGGGAAAAAAGCGCGGGGGAGGGACACGCCACTCTCAAAGGCCGCGGAAAAACCATTGAAGTGCGGTATGACCCCAGATAAGCACCCGTTTGGCAAAACCCCTTCCTATACCCTGGAGGAAGCCCTGAAGCGCATGGAGCATTTCTGTGCCTACAGGGAGCGGTGCCACGCGGAAGTGGTCGAAAAACTGCGGGAAATGCGCATGATCCCTGAGGCCATCGACACCATTGTGGTGCGGCTGATCGATATGGATTACCTGAACGAGGCCCGGTTTGCGTCCGCTTTCGCCACTGGTAAATTCCGCCAGAAGGGTTGGGGCAAAATCCGCCTCAAAAGGGAACTAAAACACCGCGACGTTTCGGAATACCTCATCCGAAAGGCACTTTCCGAAATAGACGAGGGCGAATACCAGGAACGGTTTGAGGACCTCGCCCGAAAGCGATGGGAGTCCCTCAGGGGCGAGGGGCATCCCCTGAGGCGAAAAAAGAAATTCGTCGAGTACCTGAGCTACCGCGGATGGGAGCAGGATCGGATCTATGAAAGCCTGAACCTGCTGTCGGGACACCTTTCCAAATGAATCGCGGCCGCAAAAATACCGGCGGGATATCCTTTATGATTTTGAGGAATTTTAGTAATTTCACACCTTTAGAGGGAATGCTATGAAACCAAAAGTAACGACAGATTTTCAGCATGGGCAGGCGCGTATTTTTGAGAATCCGTTTCTCGAAAGCCTTACCAAAACCAATCCGCTCCAGAACGTCATTGTATATGGATCGGTAATCATCGGCCTCATCGCCCTTGCCATTGTAAAAATAGGCCTGGATGCGTGGGCCGTTGCGGGCTTGTTCGCTGTGGGCCTTTTTTTCTGGACCTTTGCGGAATACATGCTCCACCGTTACCTCTTTCACTGGGTTACGGAGGCGAAATGGTCCCAGCGGTTTCACTTTATTATGCACGGTTCCCACCACCAGTACCCAAGGGACAAAGAACGCTTGCTGATGCCCCCGGTCCCCGGGCTGATCATGGCTTCCGTCCTGTTCGGTATTTTTTATCTCGTCTTCTGGGCTTTCGGGGCACCGAAGCTGACCTTCGGGTTCTTTCCGGGGTTCTTTACCGGGTACCTGCTCTATTCCTTTGTGCACCGGGCCACCCATGTGATGCGGCCCCCAAAAAGGTTCCGCAAGCTCTGGATGCACCACAGCCTGCACCACTACCGCTATCCGGACAAGGCGTTCGGGGTTTCGAACACACTCTGGGACCGCGTCTTCGGGACCATGCCCCCGAAAAGCGCCCAGGACTGATTCCCGCGCCCCCCTCTACCGGATCGACTTCATCCGTTCAAAAGGCAGGGTCCGGTCAAATAAGTACCTGTAGGTATTGTGCACCTTGCAGATGGTGCCCCCAACCTGGCGCATCACCAGGATCATTTTCGGGTTGAAGTCCCCTATCCCGCTCATTTCGATGGTCTGGTAGTTCCGTTCTTTTCTCAGGACCTCGGACATGACTTTGATAATAGCCCCGTCGACACCCTTGCCCTGGTGCTCGGGCACTACCCCGAATACCATACCGAGCAGTTTTTTATTTCGACCTGTTCTTTTATGCCAGAAAAACTTTAGTTTCCCAAGCAGGTCCATCTTCCCGTCCACGTACTTGAGGAACTGGTTTACCTCCGGGATACAGACAAAAATGGCAACCGGGGCTTTCCTGTAATAGGCGATCCATATTATTTTTTCATCCAGTATCGGCCTGAGCTGGTTCATGATGGCCTTGCCCTGTTCCATGGAAAGGGAACTGACCCCTTCGTGCTTTACCCAGGCTTTGTTGTAGACTTCTATGATGTCCGAGGCGTACTTCTCAAACTGCGAAAGCCTCATGTGATCAAAGGTGTAGTCGGGATCCGCTGAGACGAGTTTGGCTTTGTACTCCAACCGGTTGCTAAGGGGGTCAAAGACATTCCTGAGAAACGTGTACTGCTGGTAGTACGTCTGGAACCCGTAATTCTCAAACAGGGCGGCATAATACGGGAAATTATAGGTGCACTGGTAATTGGGCTCAATGTCAAATCCCTTGGTAAGCAGGCCCCACCACTTATCCCTCCTGCCGAAGTTCACAGGCCCATCCATATAGGTGGCTCCCTGTTCCTGCAGCCAGTTGCGGGCTGCGTCAAAGAGCATGTTGGCCGCCTCCTGGTTGTCGATGCACTCAAAAAACCCGGTGCCCCCTGAAAGTGCCTCCCCTGATATACCTGCCGGTCGGGTGATAAATGCGGCTATGCGACCGATCACCCGGCCCTGGTCTTTAAGGAGCCACCGAACGCAGGAGCCATAGGAAAAAGTCGCGTTTTTCTCCGGGTCAAAGACCGCGCGCACATCCGCATCCATGGGGCGGATCCAGGCCGGGTTGTTCCTGTAGAGGGAAACGGGAAACTCGAGGAACTCTTTTTCTTCGGATTGGTTGGTCAGTAAGACAAGTTGCATAAAATGCCAGGTAGAGTGTCTGATGTAAATCTAAAATTAAATACCTAAACAGAAAAAAGGATTTCAGGCAAGTGGTCCTTTAGGCAGGATGGATCACGATAAAACCCCGGGAACCTCCTTGTGGGTACGCTTGATGGCCTCTTGGTTCTTCCAGTCGATCCATTGCTGCCCCCTGAGACGTCTCATAAGATTGTCAAAGTTCCGCATCACCAGGACATTGTACACGGCCCTGCCTAAATTTCCGGGATTGCGGGCAAGGGAACGCAGGCTCATAGAAAATCCCGGAGTGACATACCGCATATAATGCCAGTAGCCTTCGGGCATGTAGAGGACTTCTCCGTGGTTCAGGGTCGTCCGGTACCCCCGGGCGTGTTCAAGGGCGGGCCAGGCCGACAGGTCGGGATTCGAGAAATCGATGCTTTCGTGCGTAATAAGGGAATGCGGGACCTTGTAGAGGAACTTGTTCTGTGATTGCGGAAATAGGATGATTTCCTTTTTCCCTTCAAAATGAAAGTGGAAAATATTGGCAAGGTCGATATCGTAGTGCATAAACGTATAGGAATCCCTGCCCCCGAAAAACAGCATGGGAAGCGACTTCATGATCGACAATCCAAAGTCGGGATACTCAAAATCCTCCTGTAACTGCGGGACTTCCTTCAGGATGTTCCAAAGAAAGATGCGGTACCGGGTGGGTTCCCGCTTTAGCAGGTCGATGTAGTCGGCCATCGGCATACGGGCATGGGGTTCGTTAAACCCGTCCCTGTGGTCCACCGGCCTGTCATCGTAGAGGGGAACTTCCTTTGTGCCGGCAACCTCGCGCATATACTCGAGGTTCCATTTGGCAAACGCCGGCCATGCCTCGATGGCGCGCTCCATGACCACCGGTCTTTGGGGCCTGAAATACTCCTTTAAAAAGGATTCCTTTGAAATCCGGTCCACCCTGGGTACTTCCTCCAGATACACAGCTGACTATCAGATTAGTTCGTAAAGGTAAGAAACCTCTGCAAAAAAGCAGTGCATGGTGCGTTATGAAGGTCGCTTCCTGCGGGCGGCTTCATTGCGGGGGATGACGTGGCCGGGGCGGGACCAACGGGGTTTTTCCCCTTTGGGCCGGAGGGCGGAGTCCTGTGCCTCGACCGTCTCGGGTTGTGCCTTTTTTACGAAAGGAGGCTGGGGCCTTAGCCCGAGTTCCCGGAACATTTCCATGTCCTGGTTTACATCGGGGTTCGGTGTGGTCAACAGCTTGTCTCCCGCAAAGATCGAATTGGCCCCGGCAAAAAAACAAAGGGCCTGTCCTTCCCGGCTCATTTGGGTGCGACCGGCCGACAACCGGACCTGGGTCCGGGGCATGATAATCCTCGTGGTGGCTACCATCCGGACCATTTCCCAAATGGATACCGGCTCAACATCCTCCATTGGGGTCCCGGGAACGGCTACCAGGGCGTTGATGGGAACGGATTCCGGTTGCGGGTCAAGGGTGCTCAGTGCCACGAGCATCCCCGCCCGGTCCTCGAGCTTCTCACCCATTCCTATGATGCCACCGCTGCAGACGGTGACGTTCGTCTTGCGCACATTTTCAATGGTCTCGAGGCGATCTTCAAAGGCCCGCGTGGAAATGACGTCCTTATAATAGTCCTCTGAGGTATCCAGGTTGTGGTTATAGGCGTACAGTCCGGCTTCGGCAAGGCGGCTGGCCTGGGTCTCGGTAAGCATCCCGAGCGTACAGCAGACTTCCATGTCGAGCTTGTTGATCGTCCTGACCATCTCCAGCACCTGGTCAAATTCGGGGCCGTCCTGCACGTTTCTCCAGGCAGCCCCCATACAAACGCGGGAACTGCCGGAGGCCTTGGCCCGGAGCGCCTGGGCCTTCACCTGGGAGACGGTCATCAGTTCGTTCCGCTCTATATCTGTGTGGTAGCGGGCGGCCTGGGGGCAATACCCACAGTCCTCAGGGCACCCACCGGTTTTGATCGATATCAGGGTGGATACCTGAACGGTATTTGGCTCGTGGTATTCCCTGTGAATACTGGCCGCCTGATAGAGAAGGTCCATCAGGGGCTGGTTATATATTGATACGACCTCGTCCCGGGTCCAGTTGTGCCTTAATTCAGTCATGAGAAAATTTTACTCCAGGTTATCGGATGAATGGTGTTGAAAAGGGTACGGCCCCTGCTCGGATTTCAAAAATAGCCCATTGCGGATTAATCGCCAACCTCGATCGGGAATTAAGACGGTTCCGGCCGTTGCAGGCAGATGCTCACTGCATTGCCGCCAAAGCCCACCGCATTGACCAGGATACGGTGCAGCCTGTCCGGAGGAGGGGCCTCCTGTCGATAGGGCACCCCGATAAAGCGCTGATGCTGCAGCATCAGCACGGCCAGTTCCAGGCTTAGCAACCCGGAAGTCCCCAGGGTGTGGCCCAACTTCCATTTATTGGTCGTCAGGGCGGGAAGGTCCTTGCCGAATACCGATTTGACCGCCTCAAACTCCGCACGGTCCCCTTTGAGCGTCCCGGGGCTATGCATGACCACAGCATCGACTTCCCCGGGATCAATCCCCTCCAGGGCCCGTTCCATGGACCTCCGCAGACAATCACCCCCTTCCGACAGGGAAGCCCCGTGCTCAAGAGGTTCGGTCGCATAGCCCACTCCGGTAATAAGGGCCAGGGCACCCACCTTGGGGCCCTGCTCCAGGCAAACCATAGCGGCTCCTTCCCCCAGCACCATTGTATTGCTTTTTTTATTCAGGTCCAATGCCAGGCAGGGATAGGCACCCTCCTCCCGGCTGTAAATTTTCAGGGCTTTCATCTGGGCCAGGGTAAAGGGTGTCAAAGGCGCCTCGCTCCCCCCTGCCAAAAAACGCCGGGCCATGCCGGAAATAAGCCAGGCGATCCCGTTTAAAACCGCATGCAGGGCCGTGGAACAGGTGATGGAATGGGAAAGTGCCGGCCCATCCACCCCCAGGTCCCGTGCCACCCAGGATGACAGGTTTCCAAGGGTCGTGCTGGGGGAGGCCTGGGGGCGAACGGCCCCGGTCCTCAGGAAGGCATCGTGGAATTCTTCAAAAAGGGTGGTGGCCCCCCTGGAGGAGCCGATATTAACCCCAAACCCCCGTTCGGAACCCCATCCGGCCATTTCGACGGCCCTTCTGGCAGCCAGCATGGCATATAGGACACTCGGGTCCAGGGGCGCATAGGCAGGGTCCGCTCCCCTCAGGGCTTCGACTTCTCTCGCCAGGGAAGGGGGCAACCCTCCGGGATACTCCCCGGAAAATCCGGGTCCTTCCAGGGTGCTGAGCCGGTGTCCCGGGCTGCAGTAGGCTTCCCAGACTTCCTGAGGGCCAAATCCAAGGGACGAAAGGGAGGAAATGGAAAGGATGGAAATTTCCGATCGAAGCATAGGGAATATTCTATGAATTTAAAGGGTTTGCAGCAGTTGTTCGAGCGTATCGTACACCCGGTCCAGCTCTTCCCGGGTTATGACATAAGGCGGCATGAGGTACACGGTGTTCCCCAGCGGCCTTAAAAACACCCCCCGTTCCATGAAAAAAGCCATTATCTGGTCACGGATGTTCCCATAGCGGGCTGTCTGCAGGTCGAGGTCGAGGGCCAAAATGACCCCGCATTGCCTGGAAGACCTTATTTTCGGATGCCTTGCCATGCGGTCCAGGAATTGGCTGTGGGATTCCGAAATCCGTTGGATTCCGGCCTGGATTTCCGCGGAAGCCAACAGTTCAAGGCCCGCCAGGGCAGCCGTACAAGCGAGCGGATTTGCCGTGTAGGTATGCCCGTGGAAAAAGCCTTTTGCGACGTCGTCCCCGTAAAAGGCCCTGAAAACCTCCCCGGTACAACTGGTTATCGCCATGGGAAGCAATCCGGCCGTGAGGGCTTTTGAAAGGCACATCATGTCCGGTTTGGTCAGCAGTTGCTCCGAGGCAAAAGTGGTCCCGGTCTTCCCGAAACCTGTCATGACCTCGTCGGC
>CAZUZE010000063.1:0-1985 GCA_964624565.1 uncultured Robiginitalea sp. | reverse complement strand
GCTGTGGAACCATTGTCCGAGAAAAACAACCGCTCCTGGTTATCCGGGAGCAGGGGGACCAGCTTTTCGGAAAGGCGCACCGCAGGCTCATGGGTAAACCCGCTGAAGACCACCTGGTCCAGCTGGTGCATCTGGGCACATACCCGGGAGGTGATATATGGGTTGCAATGCCCGTAGACAGCGGTGTACCAGGAGGAAATGCCGTCTATATAGGCCTTGCCGCCCTCGTCGTAGAGATAGACACCCGATGCCCGGGATATCCCGAGCATCTCGGGATGGGTTTTGTGCTGGGTGAGGGGGTGCCAGATATACCTCTGGTCTCGTTTTGAAAGGCTTTCCAAGATACCGGTTTTAAAATTGACGGTTGCCGCAAAGATCAGAATTACTGATGGAATCCCATATCTAACGGCCCAAATCCTTCCCGATTGGAATGGGAAGGCCTGGCCCCTTACAGCCAGCGATGTTCCCGAAGTGCCTCCTGCAGTGCCCCTGCCAGGTCCCGGACGACCCCCCTGTCAAAAACGGGTTGTTCGCCTATGCGCCCGAGGATGGGCAGACGGGTCCTGGTGCGGATGATGGCCTCGGTGGTTGGGTGCTCGTTCCCGCTGAAAAGGATATGGGGTCTGAAGCCCCTGTCTTCGAGTATTTTTGTGGTCATCAGGGTGTGGTTGATACTGCCCAGGTAATGCCTTGAAACGACCACCACATCGTACCCGGGCCGGATCAGGTCCAGAATGGTATCCGATTCATTCAGGGGGACCAGCAGGCCCCCGGCCCCCTCAATGACCAGGTGGTTCCCGGTCGCGGGCGGCACGATTTCATCGAGTTTGATCTGGATTCCATCAATCGCGGCAGCCGCATGCGGGCTCATGGGGGTTTTCAGCGCATAGGCATTCGGGTGGATCACCGTTCTGGCATTGCTCACCAGGTCCCGGACCCTGTCGCTGTCCGAGTACTCCAGGTCCCCCGACTGTATGGGCTTCCAGTAGTCCGCCTGCAGGGCTTCCACCAGGATGGCCGAAGCCATGGTCTTTCCCACTTCGGTTGAGATCCCTGTTACGAAAATGCGCCTCATTCCCTGCCCCTGGTTATCATTTCGCACTTCAGGCAGCGGTACTTGGGCGGTTCCATAAAGGGGAACAGGCGGTAGAGCAACCGGGAGCGGTCCAGGTAACGCTCTGAGCGCGTCGCCTTGCAGTTGGGGCATACGATGGGGTTGCCGTTTTTGTCTGTGGCATACCGCCGGACGCTGTCGTAGATCTCCTGCGCCTTTTTCCGGTCCTCGGGATATACCATCACCTTTACCCCGCCTATGGCTGACGCGATAAACGGGTCTGCCTGCAGGATATTGGCATCCTTGAGGAACACCTTTATGCCCTCGGATTCCAGTTTGGCCTTTAAGAGCTCGGCATCGGCTATATAATCGAAAGCGCCGAGCACGCAATACCTGTTGTTCATACCTTCCATTTCCTCAGGGACTCCCCCAAGATAGTCAAAACACCTGTTATTTCTTCACTTGTATTATAGGCGTGCAGGCTGAAACGCAGGCACTCCCTGCCACGCGGCACCGTGGGTGCCAGGATGGGCTTGACCTCATATCCCCGGGCCCCGAGGTCCTCTGCAATGGCACGGACCCGGTCATTGCCACCGATTTCGCAGCAGTGGATGCCCGCCGAAGCCGGGATAAAATACCCTTCCAGGCCCAGGTCCCCCTTCAGCTCGTTGAAAAGCCCTATGTTGTGCAACAGGCGTTCCCGTGCACTAACGCCCTGGGAACCCCCGAGCCTGTCATACGCCAGCATAATGGCGTGGACACTCGCCGGGGGGAGGGCAGTGGTATAGATAAGGCTCCTGCTGAAATTGATCAGGTAGTCCCTAAGGAGGGCGCTTCCGAGCACAGCCGCCCCATGGCACCCAAATGCCTTCCCATACGTTATGATCCGGGCAAAAACCGAATCCTGGCATCCCGCACCGACGGCCACACC
>CAZUZE010000062.1:0-11039 GCA_964624565.1 uncultured Robiginitalea sp. | reverse complement strand
GAGGATTAGGGGGTCGCCTCTGTGGTGAGTTCGGTAAATAGGTTTTCCAGGTTCTTGGTTTTCCGGCTCAGCTGAAGGGTTTTGAGCTGATTGTCATGGGCAAAATCAAAGACGACCCCCCGCATATCCTTAGAGGTCGAAAAACTGATTTCGTAGACAAAGCCCCCGGTGTTCTTAACCGCGGTGGCATGCGGCAGGCGCTCAAGCAGCACCTCTTCCACCCGGTAGTCAAATTCCACTTCGACCACCTGGGTTTCATCCTTTCGCAAATCCTCAAGGGTGGCATCGGCCACGAGCCTGCCCTTGTTGAGGATCAGCACCCGGTCACACACCGCCTCCACTTCCTTCATAATATGTGTGGAAAGCAGGATGGTCTTTTCCCTGCCGACTTCGCGGATCAATTTTCGGATTTCGAGGAGCTGGTTCGGGTCCAGCCCGGTGGTCGGTTCGTCGAGGATCAGGACTTCGGGGTCGTGAATGAGGGCTGCTGCCAGGCCGACCCGTTGCCGGTACCCCTTGGAAAGCTGGCCTATTTTCTTGGTCACCTCAGGCCCCAGTCCCGTTTGCGCGATCACTGTTTCCACCCGCTCCCGGGATACGCCGTAAGCGGACCGGCAGAATTCGAGATATTCCCTGATATAGAGCTCGAGGTAAAGGGGGTTGTGCTCGGGCAGGTACCCGATGCTCCGCTGCACCTCCCTGGGCTGGGTGATCACGTCGTATCCGTTTACCTCGGCCGAACCGGAATCTGCCCGGTGGTTCGTGGTGAGGATTTTCATCAGGGTGGATTTCCCGGCACCATTGGGCCCCAAAAACCCTACAACTTCCCCTCTCCGGGTTTCGAAACTGATATCGTCAAGGGCCAGCTGGGGGCCAAAACGCTTGCTGATATGGGATACGCTAATGGACATAAAGTGCGGCTTATTTCCTGTAAAAATACGCAAGTTCCCTCAAGAATCTGTTAAATACCCCTTCCGGCCTCCTTTATAAGAAGGGCCTGTGGCCGGTGCACATGACCCGGTTCTGAAAACCCCGATTTCTGAAACGCCTGAAGAATTTCCATAAAAAGGGATGTTTTTCAAAAGAATATCCAGGATACCTTTGAAAATTTGAAAAAATCTCAAAAAGATCTGATCTCTCATTGCGGTTGAGAATTAATGGCTACTTTAGCCGCATATCGAAAAACCGATGAGCAACACGTATTTCTGGAACGGATTCTATTTCTACTTCTTTTACCAAAGGGGTACGGGGCCGTTGTAGACTACGCATGAAGTCAGTAAACTGAGGTCCCGTTTTAACGGGATTTTTTTTTGGCAAAAAAAGACACAACTATGCCGTTTCGGGTGGCTATTCAGGGAATACGCGGATCAAATCACCATCAGGTGGCGGATGACTATTTCGGCCCACAGGTGGAGCTCGTGGAATGCATGTCCTTCCACGCCCTGGTGGATGCCCTGCTGGAAGGAAGGGCGGATCAGGGGGTTATGGCCATTGAGAATTCAATTGCGGGTTCGATCATACCGAATTATGCCCTGATTTGCAAAAACCACCTGGCGATCACCGGGGAGTACTATCTGAATATCCACCACCACCTGATGGCCTTGCCGGGACAGGACATTTCCGGGATCCGCGAGGTCCGGAGCCACCCCATGGCCCTGCTGCAGTGCCGGGAATTCCTGAAAAAGCAGGCCCATATTAAAATGGTGGAGGATGCAGACACGGCTGAAACCGCCCTGAGGATCCACGAGGATCAGCTCATGGGCATTGCCGCCATCGCGCCCCTTAAGGCTGCGGAACTGTACGGCCTGGAGATCCTGGCCGCAGACATACAGACCATTACGAACAATGCCACCCGTTTTATAATGGTAAAACCCCCCGGGAATGCCCAGCCTGAAAAGGGGGTAGACAAGGCATCCCTCCGTTTTATCACCGACCATAAAAGGGGGAGCCTGGCAACCGTGCTGAACGTGATGAGTGACTGCAATCTGAACCTCACCAAGATACAGTCGCTGCCGGTGATTGAAACGCCGTGGAAATATTCGTTTTTCGTGGATGTGACCTTTGAGCAGTACACCCATTTCGAGAAGGCCAAATCTCTGATTTCTATCTTAACCGAGGACTTTCAGCTCCTGGGGGAATACAAAAATGCGCGTTTATGATAAGGACTGCAGACCGTTTACAGCAGGTACAGGAGTACTATTTTTCGAGCAAATTGCGCGAGGTGCGCCGATTGAAGGAAGAGGGGCATCCCATAATCAACATGGGGATCGGCAGCCCGGACCTGTCCCCTTCCGGGGAAGTG
Source organism: uncultured Robiginitalea sp. (assembly GCA_964624565.1). Classification (GTDB taxonomy): domain Bacteria; phylum Bacteroidota; class Bacteroidia; order Flavobacteriales; family Flavobacteriaceae; genus Robiginitalea. The sequence continues at coordinate 8,737 of CAZUZE010000062.1, read as the reverse complement.
CTCCAAACCCTGAGGGAGTCCCTCGAGGCCCCGGGGGCCCATCAGTACCAGAGCTATCAGGGGCTTCCCGAGCTCAGGGAAACGATCGCCGCTTTTTACCAGCGGAAATTCGGGGTTTCCCTCGATGCCCAGGCGGAAGTGCTGCCTCTGATGGGGTCCAAGGAGGGGATCATGCATATCAGCATGGCCTTCCTGAATCCGGGGGACCGGGTCCTTATCCCGGACCCGGGGTACCCGACGTACAGTTCGGTCACCCGCCTGGTCGGGGCTGAGGCGGTGCCCTACGCCCTTACGGAGGCTTCGGGCTGGTTTCCCGACCTGAAGGGACTGGAGGAAGAGGGGCTCGAAGGCGTGAAACTCATGTGGGTCAGTTACCCGCATATGCCCACCGGGGCGACGGCCTCCCGGGAACAGCTGGCCCGCCTGGTTGCCTTTGCAAAAAAGCACAATATCCTGCTGGTCAACGACAATCCCTATAGTTTCGTGCTGAGCCGTGACCCGATCAGCATCCTGGGAATACCGGGGGGGGAGGGGTATGTGCTCGAGCTGAATTCCCTGAGCAAAACCTTTAACCTGGCGGGCTGGCGGGTTGGCATGCTGCTGGGGGCAGCGCCCCTGCTGGAGGCCGTGCTAAAAGTAAAAAGCAATATGGATTCCGGGATGTTTTACGGCATACAGAAAGGGGCTATTGCGGCCCTTAAAAGCGGTGCCGAATGGTTTGACGCCCTGGATGCCACCTACCGGGTGCGCAGGGCAGGGGTGTTCCAGATCGCCGACCGGCTGGGCTGTTCGTATGATCGCAAAGCAGTGGGGATGTTTGTCTGGGCGCGCCTGCCGGAGGGCAGCGCGGATGCCGCATCCTATGTGGATCAGCTGCTTTATGAAAAACACCTGTTCGTGGCGCCGGGGACGGTGTTTGGCGCGAGGGGGGAGGGGTATATCCGCTTTTCGCTCTGCGTGCCCCAGGAACAGATCCGCGAAGCCCTCGGCCGCCTGGAGCCGGTGCGGGCGACGCATAACAGTATAAAGGAAATCGAATCATGAAGGCAGTCATCATCGGGATAGGCCTCATAGGGGGATCTTTTGCAAGGGACCTCCGAAAGGTGGCCCCTGCCGCGGAGATCCGCGGGGTGGACAAGAGCGGGGCACATCTGCAAAAGGCCCTTGAATTGGGCCTGGTCGATTCAGAAGCCACACCGGAGGACCTGCGGGAGGCCGATCTGGTCCTGCTGAGTATTCCCGTCAACGCCCTGCTGCATGAGCTTCCCCGCGTCCTGGACGCGGTGGGGGAGGAGACCCTGGTGATGGATGCCGGGTCCACCAAGTCGGAAATATGCAGGCTGGCCGCATCCCATGCCCGGAGGCGGAATTTCCTGGCCTGCCACCCGATAGCCGGAACCGAATTCACCGGGCCCGGGGCCGCAGTCTCAGGGTTGTTTGAAGGGAAAACGAACATTATCTGCGAGGTGGAACAGACGGCTTTCCGGATACAGGAGCGCGCCCTTGAGCTCTTTGCCAAAATGGGGATGCGGATCCGGTACATGAACCCGGAAGCCCATGACCGCCATATTGCCTATGTCTCCCACCTTTCCCACATCAGTTCCTTTATGCTCGGAAAGACGGTCATCGAAAAGGAACGCAACGAAAGGGATATCTTTGACCTGGCGGGAAGCGGGTTTGAGAGTACCGTGCGACTGGCCAAGAGTTCGCCTGCCATGTGGACCCCTATTTTTGAGCAAAACCGAAAAAATGTCCTTGAGACCCTTGACGAATACATCGAGAACCTGAAGGGGTTCCGGGCACTGCTCGACACCGGGGATTACCAGGGCGTCTTCAGGGAAATGGCTGAAACAAACCGGATCGGAGAAATTTTAAATGGGATCCCAACCCAGAAAACCTCAAAATAACACAATGGAAAATACGATCGCATTGAGAAAATGGCTGGACGAGCTGAATTTGTCCCACCCCCTGGTGATTGCGGGGCCCTGCAGCGCCGAAACGGAGGACCAGGTCATGGGGATTGCCCATGCCCTTAAGGACACCGATGTCAACTACTACCGCGCAGGTATCTGGAAGCCTCGCACCCGACCCGGGAATTTTGAGGGGGTGGGCGCCATCGGCCTGAAATGGCTGCAGCGCGTCAAAGAGGAAACCGGGCTTAAAACAGCCACCGAGGTAGCCAACAGGGCACATGTGGACCTCGCCCTGGAACACGACATCGACCTGCTGTGGATAGGCGCCCGGTCCACGGTAAGCCCTTTTATCGTACAGGAAATTGCCGATGCCCTCAGGGGAACGGACAAGGTGGTACTGGTCAAAAACCCGGTCAACCCGGACCTTTCCCTCTGGTTGGGGGCCGTGGAGCGCCTCAGGTCCGCGAATATCGAAAACCTGGGGGTCATCCACAGGGGCTTCTCCACCTATGAGAAAACGAAGTACCGCAATATCCCGGAATGGCAGCTCGCCATCGAACTGCAGTCCCGGTTTCCGGACCTGCCCCTGATCAATGACCCGTCCCACATCACGGGGAAAAGGGACCTGATCTTCGATGTTTCCCAGACAGCCCTCGACCTGAATTTCGACGGGCTGATGATCGAAACCCACACAAACCCCGACAAGGCCTGGAGCGATGCCGCCCAGCAGGTCACCCCGGAGAGGCTCGTCCAGATCATGAGGGACCTGCGGATCCGGAAGGAGACGGACCAGGAGGCGGAATACCGGCAGAACCTGAGCAACCTCAGGGCCCAGATCGATGTCATCGACAACCAGCTGATCGACATCCTTGGCAAAAGGATGAAAGTGGCAGACGCCATAGGGTCCCTGAAAAAGCAGCGGAATGTCGCAGTGCTGCAAACGGGCCGCTGGAACGAGATCCTTGGCAAAATGATCCTCGAAGGGCAGGAACACGGGCTGAGCGAGGAATTCGTCCTGAAGATGTTCAAGGCCATCCACCAGGAATCCATAAACCACCAGGAAAAAATCATCAATTCCTGAATCGGAGGGGCCGAGGATTGAAATCAGTTGCTGAGGTTACCCCTTTTGGAAAAAAAGCCCATTTTTTTTTTAGACAGGGTGTAACAAAGGCAGAAGGGAGGCGTCTTTTTCATTAGTAAAACAAACGATATGAGAACACTACTGGCATTTTTTCTGTCCCTCACCGGAACGGGCCTGCTGGCTCAGGGCATTGTGGACCGCGAGGTCGGGGATTTTCGCGAGATCAAGGTATACGACCTTATTGAGGTAAACCTGATTAAATCGGATGAAAACCGGATCCTGATAAAAGGCAGGAACACCGGGGATATCAATTTTGTGAACAAGGACGGCGTCCTGAAACTCCGCATGCCCCTGGAGAAAAAATTCCAGGGAGAGGATACCTTTATCGAAGTGTACTATACGGACCTGCGCGTTATCGATGCCAATGAAGGCGCCCGGATTATCGGAAATGAACAAATCGTGCAGGAGCGCATTGAGCTCCGGGCCCAGGAGGGGGCTGAAATAGAGATCGGTTTGAAAGTCCGCGACGCGAGGATCCGCTCCGTCACGGGAGGGATCATCCGCGCCTCCGGAATAGCGACCAACCAGGAGATCGTCCTCAATACGGGGGGGATCTTCGAGGGCCGTGACCTGAAGACCGACTTTACACTAATTCGGGTGTCAGCCGGAGGCGAGGCGGAATTGTTCGCCTCACAGGAAGTGGACATCCAGATTCGCGCCGGCGGGGACGTGCACGTTTACGGGGATCCGCAACGGGTGAACAAAGACACCATGATGGGCGGGCGAATTTATTTCCTCAACTAACCCCGGACTTTTCCAGCTTTCTGAAGCCGGCCCCCTGGAGCCGGCTTCTGCTTTTTCCGGCAGGGGCCGTTTCCTCGCAGAGGTCCCCAAAGGGCACCCTGGAGAAGGCCCTGAATTGCACCATCGAAAGGCCGGGCCCAAAGGGGCCTTTGAATATGGCTACAACTTGGCCCCCTGATATTGGGAATATTAGTAATTTGCACTCCTATCTACCAGAAACCATGCAGGGAACGGTTTACAAATCTACAGGCAGTTGGTACCGGGTCAAAACAGCGGAGGGCACTTTCTACGATTGCCGGATCAAGGGCCGTTTCCGCATTGAAGGAATCAAAAGCACCAACCCGGTAGCCGTGGGAGATGAGGTGAAATTCCACCTGGTGGAGGATGGGGACGAGACCATCGGGCAGATCTATGAAATCCTCGAACGCCGGAATTACCTGGTGCGCAAGTCGGTGAAACTCTCCAAACAGGTGCACATTATCGCGGCGAATGTGGATCTGGTCTTTTTGCTGGTCACCCTGGAAAACCCGCGGACCTACCCCGAATTTATAGACCGCTTCCTGGCCACGGCCGAAGCTTACCAGGTCCCCTGTGTCCTGCTTTTCAACAAGGTGGATCTGATGGACGAGCACCTGAAGGACGAAACCAAATACATGGCCGCCCTCTACAGGGACATCGGGTATACCTGTATCGGGATCTCGGCCGCCACCGGGAAAAACGTGGAGAAGGTGATCGAGCTTATGGAGGGGAAAACCTGTATGTTTGTCGGCCATTCCGGGATTGGAAAATCCACCCTGATCAACCGCATCGCCCCGGACCTGGACCTGAAAACGGCCCGGATTTCCGAACAGCACAAACAGGGGCAGCATACCACCACCTTTGCAGAGATGTACGATTTGCCTTCCGGGGCCCGGATCATCGATACCCCGGGGATCAAGGGATTTGGCCTTGTCGATATGGAAAAGGAAGAAATCGGGGATTATTTCCCGGAACTCTTTGCCCTGAAACAAGGGTGTCGCTTCAACAATTGCCTGCACCTGGACGAACCCGGATGCGCCGTGAAGGAGGCCCTGGAAGAAGGGGATATCGCCCTGAGCCGTTACCGCTCCTACGTGCAGATGGTAACCGGGGAGGAAGACGTTTACCGGATGGGCATGAAAGAGGATGTATGAGGGCAGTGGTTCAAAGGGTCAGCTCGGCCAGCGTGACGATTTCCGGCAAGAGGGTATCCGAAATAGGACCCGGATTGGTGGTCCTGCTGGGGGTAAGTACTTCGGATACCCCGGAGGACACCTCCTGGCTGGTGCGCAAGATCGCGAACCTCCGGATTTTTAACGATGCCCAGGGGGTGATGAACCGATCCGTGGAGGAGACCGGGGGCGGGGTTATTGTGGTCAGCCAGTTTACGCTGCTGGCCAGTACGAAAAAGGGGAATCGGCCTTCCTATATTGCTGCTGCCCGTCCTGAAACCGCCATCCCCCTTTACGAGGGGTTCGTAGGGGCGCTCGAGGCCGTCCTGGGCCGGAAGGTAGGCACCGGGGTCTTTGGGGCCGACATGAAGATCGACCTGTGCAACGACGGGCCGGTAACCATTGTGATCGATACAAAAAACAGGGAATAGCCCCCGCCCTCGCACCGGTGGTGTTTTTGCCGGGCGGGAAAGGACAAAAAATGCAACGTATGAATATATCAAATGCCCAGCAGGAAGTTGACCAGTGGATCAGGGACCACGGGGTCCGCTATTTCAATGAGCTCACCAACATGGCCCAGCTGACAGAGGAAGTGGGGGAGGTGGCCCGGATCATCGCCAGAAGGTACGGGGAACAAAGTGAAAAGGAATCCGACAGGGAAAAGGACCTGGGGGAAGAACTGGCCGATGTCGTTTTTGTCGTCCTGTGCCTGGCCAACCAGACGGGCATCGACCTGCAGGCTGCCTTCGACCGAAAACTGGAACTCAAAACAAAACGGGACCACGACAGGCACCGGGACAATACCAAGCTGCGATAAGGCAGCCTGGGTCAGACCGCTAAATCAAACAGGTATTTTGAAACTTTCACTTCAAGGGCCTACGTCCGCCAGATTAGAGGGAAGCATACGCATCACGGGGTCCAAAAGCGAATCCAACCGCTTGCTGGTCCTGCAGGCGCTCTATCCGGGGATCCGGATCGAGAACCTTTCCGATTCAGATGATTCCCGGGTCATGCAACGCGCCCTGGCCTCAGGGGAGGGGCACATAGACATCCATCACGCCGGGACTGCCATGCGCTTCCTGACCGCGTATTTTGCCACCCGGGAAGGCCGTGAAGTGGTGCTTACCGGGTCCGAACGGATGAAACAACGGCCCATTCAGGTCCTGGTGGAGGCCCTGCGGGAACTGGGGGCTTCTGTGGAGTATATGGAACAGGACGGATGCCCCCCTTTGCGCATCGCCGGAAAAAGGATTGCCAAAGCTGAGGTTGAATTGCCGGCACACGTGAGCAGCCAGTACATTTCTGCCCTCCTCCTCATAGCCCCCGCACTGCCCGGGGGACTCAACCTGCACCTGAAAGGGCAAATCACCTCATTGCCTTATATCCAAATGACCCTCGGCCTGCTTAATCAGCTGGGAATCCCGGCCGTGATGAAGGGCCAGGACATCCGGGTGCCCCATGTCCCGGAACTGCCCTCCCAGGTTTGTGTCGTGGAGTCGGACTGGAGTTCGGCCTCCTACCACTTCAGTATCCTGGCCTTGTCAGAGCCCGGGAGTACGCTCTCCCTGACGGCCTACCGGGAAGATTCCCTCCAGGGCGACCGGGTGCTGTGCGACCTCTTCAGGCCCCTGGGGGTTCGTTCCAGGTTTGAGGGGAACACCCTGATTCTCGAGAAAACGGCCCAGTCCCTTCCCGGGCACCTGTCCCTGGACCTGGTGCAGCAGCCGGATCTGGCGCAGACCCTGGCGGTTTGCTGTTTCGGCCTGGGCATACCCTGTGACCTGACAGGGCTGCATACGCTGAAGATCAAGGAAACGGATCGTTTGGAAGCCCTCAGGGCCGAACTGACCAGGCTGGGTGCCGGCATCCGGGTGACCGGCCAGTCCCTGCACCTGGAAAAGAGGGAAAGAATTTACCCCGGTGTCTCTATCCGGACCTACAACGACCACCGCATGGCGATGGCATTTGCCCCCCTGTCGCTAATCACAGACCTCTTTATCGAGGACGCGGGGGTGGTTTCCAAATCCTACCCGGGGTTTTGGGAGGACCTGGAATCTTTGGGGTTCCGGTGTGGGGAGGCCTGAAACTAAGAAATTCCTGGCTGATTGACTCTCATTGCTCCGACCATACGGCGAGTTCGTTCCCGCCGGGATCCCTGAAGTGGAACCGACGCCCCCCGGGAAAGGAAAAAATATCTTTTGTGATCTTGCCCCCGGCTTCCTGAATGGCCTGAAGGATCGTTTCCAGGTTGCTGTGATACAGGACCACCAGGACCCCGTCGCAAGGGGTTTCGTCAGATTTTTCGAACCCTCCGGAGATTCCGCTTTTTTCAAAGGAACAATACCCGGGGCCGTAATCGGTGAATACCCAGTGGAAACACCTCTGGTAAAACGCCTTGATGGCCTCGAGGTCCTTTGCTTTGAATTCGATGTAATCGATGTGGTTGTTTTTCATGTAGCGGCACGTTGCACCCGTGTCCCGGGGATTTATTCTGAGGGCAGTTTTTTAAAGCGCATCATGGGAACCCCATCAATCAGAAGTTCCAGTTTCCCCTCGTCTGTTACGTGCCAGCTGTCCACCTTGGCAATGATAGCCCGGAAATGATTTTCCCCTTCCCCGCAGTACATCAGGGTTGACGGGCCAGGTTCTCCAAAACGTATTTCCTGTCCTTTGAGCTCATAGGGAGCCCGGTACCCATTGCAGCCGCTATTGCCAAAGACATCTCCACTTCCTTGCTCAAAGGAGATTTGCGGCTTTTTGTCCGGGAACAGGGCATCAAAGGCGATCCGGGGACCGGACAGGTATTCCAGTTCCCAGTCCTGGCCGTAGGGAAAATCCGCCCCGTTTGGGTTTAGAGTGCCACAGGCGGAAAAAAGCATAAGGAGCAATGCTGAAAATCGGTTTGCAAACGGTTTCATAGGTTTGGTTTTAGGGTGGATTCTACGTCTCCAAGATACGAATGAAAAGCATTGGTTCGCATCCCAATGGGCGGCCAAGGTTGTTGGCCATAAAGGTCAATCGACTTTCCTGAAAACGAGCTCCACCCCGCTGGGATTGGTCAGGCAGAGCCTGGAATTTTCCAACCGGTAGTGAATGCTGCTCTTAAGGGCTATTAGAAAGTCGGCCTCCAGGTTGCCGGGACACATTTTCCGTGTTGTGGCAATGTCCTGGAACCGCAGCAGGCCGGGTTCAAAGAACACCTTCCCGCGCATCTGGTTGCAGGACGTGGTTCCCATGAATTCACCCGTGGCGCTGTTGATCTCCATATAGGGTCGCTCTATCCCTTGCGTGAGGGAAATGTCGTTCCCGTTCAGGGACTCCAGGGCCCAGATATCGTGCAGTCGATAGTCCATGGCATAGCTCCCGCAACCTTGCAGGGAGGTTAACCCCGGGTCTGCCGTATGCCGGTACTGAATGCTTGCCGAATAGGGAAGCCTCTTGCCGGATCCCGAATCACAGGGCTTCTGCAGGATTTCAATAATGAGTTCTGCAGCTTCGGTCTGAAGGTGGTACCTTTTGAGGTTCGCATCGGCCCCCCTGACGGGTTCCGTATGCGGGGTGGTAATGGTTTCCCCCCCGGCAATCAGCACAATACTCGAGGGGGATATTTCAAGGCTCCAATCGGGGGCGGTGCCCCCGGCTTTAAAATAGGGGTTGTTCAGGGTCATAGCTTCGTGGTTTGGGGTAAAATGGGGATTCGGGGCCCCTGCAGGTGCCGTGGTTCCGGCGCCTGCTGCCTGCCGGGTTGC
>CAZUZE010000061.1:0-11084 GCA_964624565.1 uncultured Robiginitalea sp. | reverse complement strand
AATTTTTAGACCCATCTAAATCTCAGTTTAGACCGCCCTAAAAATCAAATTTGGTCAAAATCCGGGAAACGAAAATAAAATTTGGCAAATTTAATATGGTAAGGTTTAAAAATAAAACTATAAATAAAATTTAAGTTCATATAATGAAATCAAAAAACCATTTTTGAATAAAATTTTATCTATGTGTGGAATTGTATGTGCTTTCGACCTCAAGGAACCCGCTTCCGGGCTCAGGCCCCAGCTCCTGGAAATGTCCGGGAAGCTGCGCCACAGGGGACCCGACTGGAGTGGTATCTACGCCTCTGACAATGCGATCCTGACCCATGAGCGCCTGGCCATCGTGGACCCGGCCTCTGGGCGGCAACCCCTCCTGAGCGCGGACGGGTCGCTGGTCCTCGCCGCAAACGGCGAGATCTACAACCACCGGGAACTCCGGAAAGGCCTGGAAGGCGGGTATGACTTCCGGACCCGGTCCGACTGTGAGGTCATCCTGGCCCTTTACCGCAAGGAGGGAACCGGTTTTCTGGACAGGCTGAACGGGATCTTCGGCTTCGCCCTCTACGACGAGCCCAATGACCGGTATTTTATCGCCCGGGATCATATGGGGATCATCCCCCTCTATACAGGGTGGGACAAACACGGTACCTTCTATGTCGCTTCCGAGCTCAAGGCACTCGAAGGGGTTTGCGTCCGGGTGGAACCCTTTCCCCCTGGACATTTTATGACAAGTGATACCCCGGTTCCGCAACCCTGGTATGCGCGGGACTGGACCGAATATGAAGCCGTTAAGCACAACCCCACGGACATCGGCGCATTGCGGGAAGGCCTCGAGCAGGCCGTCCACCGGCAGCTCATGTCGGATGTACCCTATGGCGTCCTGCTTTCGGGAGGCCTGGATTCCTCCATCACTTCGGCCATTGCCAAAAAGTACGCCGCCAGGCGAATCGAGGCGGACGATGCCACGGAGGCCTGGTGGCCCAGGCTCCATTCCTTTTCAGTGGGCCTCGAAGGGTCCCCCGACCTGGAAGCTGCCCGGAAAGTGGCAGATCACATCGGAACGGTACACCACGAGGTTACCTTCACCATTCAGGAGGGACTGGATGCCCTCCGGGATGTGATCTACCACCTGGAGACCTATGATGTCACGACGGTGCGGGCTTCCACCCCCATGTACCTGATGGCCCGGGTCATCAAATCGATGGGCATAAAAATGGTGCTCTCCGGCGAGGGTGCGGACGAGCTTTTCGGGGGCTACCTCTATTTTCACAAGGCTCCCGGACCCCAAGAATTCCATGAGGAGACCGTGCGAAAACTCCAGAAGCTCCACCTCTATGACTGCCTCCGGGCAAACAAATCACTGGCGGCATGGGGGATAGAAGGCCGGGTTCCCTTTCTGGACAAGGAATTTATGGATATTGCCATGCGGCTGAACCCCCGCGATAAAATGATCGGGGAGGGGCGTATGGAGAAATGGGTACTCCGCAAGGCCTTTGAGGACTGCCTGCCCGAATCGGTGGCCTGGCGGCAGAAGGAGCAGTTTTCGGACGGGGTCGGGTACAGTTGGATCGATACCCTTAAGGAGGTCACGGGCAGGGAGGTGACCGATGAGCAGCTGGCCAACGCCCACTACCGCTTCCCCATACAGACCCCTAAGAACAAGGAGGAGTATTACTACAGGGTGATTTTTGAATCCCATTTCCCCAGCGATGCCGCGGCCCGCAGCGTCCCTCAGGAAGCTTCCGTGGCCTGCAGTACACAGACCGCCCTGGAATGGGACGAGGCCTTTAAAAACATGAACGACCCTTCGGGGCGGGCGGTGGCCAGGGTCCATGAAAAAGCCTATATCCCCTGATCAGGGGTGCGCCAAACGGGCGGAGGTTTCCTCACCGGCCCTCATAAAAATTGGTTTCGGAGAAAGCCTGCTCCGGGAGCTGGCCGGCCTGGTTTTTCAAACTGGCCAGGCGGTGTTTGCAAGCGCATCAGTTTCTTGACCGACCCTGCCAAAAAGGGGGCGCGCGCACAACCTATATAAGGGTAGCTGCCGGCCCCATTTTTCCAACCAGATCAGGCGGTGTTTTCAAGCGCAGCGGGAATTTCGAAACGCGCCTCCGAATGTTGTTAAAGTGTTGATAACTTTAAGGCTTTGGATACGTGTAAACGGCATGTTTTACGGGCTATTGCGTATATTTGTAGGATGTAAAATTCCGAACGAATAACAACCTAAAAACAGGTATGAGCGTAGAAGAAAACAAGAAGGCCTATTCCGCGGATAGCATACAGGCGCTGGAGGGGATTGAACACGTAAGGATGCGTCCTTCCATGTACATCGGCGATGTCGGTGTGCGCGGGTTGCACCACCTGGTATATGAGGTCGTGGACAACTCCATAGACGAGGCAATGGGCGGCCATTGTGACACCATTCACGTAACTATTAATGAAGACAATTCGGTCACCGTTTCGGACAACGGACGGGGGATCCCGGTAGACCTGCATAAAAAGGAGGGCGTTTCGGCCCTCGAAGTGGTCATGACCAAGATCGGGGCCGGGGGCAAATTCGACAAGGATTCCTATAAGGTTTCCGGGGGGTTGCACGGGGTTGGGGTATCCGTTGTTAACGCCCTCTCCAACCACCTGAAGGCCACTGTGCACCGGGACGGCAAGATCTGGGAACAGGAATACGAACGGGGCAAGTCCCTCTATCCGGTGAAGAGCATCGGTGTCTCCGATACGACAGGGACCATGGTGACCTTCCACCCGGATGATGAGATATTCCAGCAGACCATCGAGTTCAGCTACGATACCCTGGCCAACCGGATGCGCGAACTGTCCTACCTCAACAAGGGGATTACCATTACCATTACCGACCGGCGCACCGTTGAAAAGGATGGCAATTTCAGGACCGAGACCTTTAAGTCCGAAGAAGGGCTGAAGGAATTTATACGTTTCCTCGACGGGAACCGGGAACCCCTGATCCAGCACGTCATTTCCATGGAAGGGGAGAAGAACGACATCCCCGTGGAGGTCGCTATGGTCTATAATTCGTCCTACACGGAGAATCTGCATTCCTATGTAAACAACATCAACACCCATGAAGGGGGGACCCACCTTTCGGGGTTTCGCAGGGGGCTGACCACAACCCTGAAGAAATACGCGGACAATTCCGGGATGCTCGACAAGGTGAAGTTTGAAGTTGCCGGGGATGATTTCAGGGAAGGCCTTACGGCCATCATTTCCGTGAAGGTGGCAGAGCCCCAGTTCGAGGGCCAGACCAAAACAAAGCTCGGGAACCGCGAAGTCTCTGCGGCAGTGAGCCAGGCCGTTTCCGAAATGCTGACGGATTACCTGGAAGAACACCCCGACGATGCCAAGGTAATCGTGCAGAAGGTGATCCTCGCAGCCCAGGCCCGCCATGCGGCGGCCAAGGCGCGGGAACTGGTACAGCGCAAAAACCCGATGTCCGGGGGCGGGCTCCCGGGGAAACTTGCGGATTGTTCCGAGCAGGACCCTGAAAAATGCGAGATCTTCCTCGTGGAGGGGGATTCGGCAGGGGGAACGGCCAAAATGGGACGCGACCGGAACACTCAGGCCATCCTTCCCCTGAGGGGGAAAATCCTCAACGTGGAAAAGGCCATGCAGCACAAGGTCTTCGAAAACGAGGAAATCAAGAACATTTACACGGCCCTGGGCGTAACGATCGGGACTGAGGAGGACAGCAAGGCCCTGAACCTTGAAAAACTCAGGTACCACAAGGTGGTGATCATGTGTGATGCCGATGTGGATGGAAGCCACATCGAGACCCTGATCCTCACCTTCTTTTTCCGCTATATGAGGGAACTCATAGAGGGGGGGCACGTCTATATCGCCACCCCGCCCCTGTACCTGGTGAAAAAGGGCAACAAGAAGCGGTACGCCTGGAATGACAGGGAACGGGATGCCATTTCCGAGGAATTCGGAAACACCGGCGTGGGCATACAGCGCTACAAAGGTCTTGGTGAGATGAATGCGGAGCAGCTATGGGATACCACCATGAATCCGGAATACAGAACGCTGCGGCAGGTAACCATCGACAATGCGACCGAGTCCGACCGGATCTTTTCAATGCTGATGGGAGACGAGGTACCGCCAAGGCGGGAGTTTATCGAACAGAATGCGGTCTATGCCAATATCGATGCCTGAAACGCGTCGAGGTCATTCAAAAAACCGGCTGCCAGGCCGGTTTTTTTATTGGATCACCGGGATTCAAAAAGAAAACAACTGGTGTAAGGCCAGCTGTTTTCAAAGGTAAGGGTATTAAAAAAAAACAGGGAACTATTCTCGATACGCCAGGACGTTCCCCTGCAGGTCCATAAGCAGGTTGCCCTCCTGGTTTTGTTTGATCTTTACGATGTTTTTCAATTTTTTAAGCCCCGGATAGTGGATGGTATAGACCCCTGCGTGTGCCTCCCACTGAAAGTCCGTTTCCACGAGGAGTTCCTCCCCCAGGTACTGGTTGTACCGCCCCAGGTAGGCATCGTTGAAAATCCATTCTTCGCGTTGCATATGTTTGGCCCCGCTGTCTTTCGGGGCGCTGGTTTGTACCCAGATACCAATGACGGGATCGTTGTTTTCCGGGATTTCCGAACAGCTGCCAAAGGCAAAAACAGCCAGTACAAGGATGAGGGAACGAAAAGTGTACATAAAGCAGGTTTTAAGTTTTGGTACTAAGGCGAACGGAGGCCCGAATCGGGGTATTGTTATTTTTCGATGTACGGTCGTTGAAAAACAGGATAATTCGACCAACAGCGTTTTTCTTTAACAATTCCCGGGATTCACACTTTGAAAAAGGCGCAAACCCGGCCTGGGGGATACCACCCGATTATCAGGGAATTTCCTTATTTTTGCACCTCTTGAAAACCCGATAAACTCAACGATATGAAAATTACAATAGTAGGAGCCGGTGCGGTGGGAGCCAGTTGCGCCGATTATATAGCGAGCAAGAATTTTGCCTCGGACGTCGTCATCCTCGATATCAAGGAAGGCGTGGCGGAAGGCAAGGCGATGGATCTGATGCAGTGCGCTTCCCTCAATGGCTTTGATACCCGGATTACGGGATCGACCAATGACTATTCCAAGACCGCAAACAGCGATATAGCGGTCATCACATCCGGGATCCCACGCAAGCCCGGAATGACCCGCGAGGAGTTGATCGGGATAAACGCCGGGATCGTCAAATCCGTGGCAGCGAACCTCCTCGAACACTCTCCTGAGGTGATCCTCATTGTGGTGAGCAACCCGATGGACACCATGACCTATCTCGTGCACAAGACCACCGGCCTTCCCAAAAACCGCATCATCGGGATGGGCGGGGCCCTGGATAGCGCCCGGTTCAAATACCGCCTGGCAGAAGCCCTCGAGGCCCCTATTTCCGACGTGGATGGCATGGTCATCGGCGGGCACAGCGATACGGGAATGGTCCCGCTGACCCGGCACGCCACCCGCAACAGCATCAAGGTATCCGAATTCCTGAGCGAGGCCCGCCTTCAGCAGGTGGCCGAGGATACCAAGGTGGGCGGGGCGACGCTGACCAAACTCCTGGGAACCAGTGCCTGGTATGCCCCGGGTGCCGCTGTATCCGGGCTCGTGCAGGCCATCGCCTGTGACCAGAAGAAAATCTTCCCATGCTCCACCCTGCTCGAAGGGGAATACGGCCTGGATGACCTGTGTATCGGGGTACCTGTAGTGCTTGGGCGCAACGGGATCGAAAAGGTCGTCTCCCTGGAATTGAATGAGGCGGAAAAGGCGAGGATGCAGGAGAGCGCTGAAGGGGTCCGCAAGACCAACAGCCTTCTCGACGTGTAGGCCACAGGTTTCGCGATAAAAGCAAAGGCACCTCCTGAGCGGGGTGCCTTTTTTCATTCCCCGGGGCACGGTTCGCCCGCCTTCGGAAGCCGGGTGGTATGCGCTTATAAATCAATTGTTTTTATTGGCAGTTCCTAGTGGAAATGATATATTTGCACGCTGTTTGCAAAACCTTAAAAAATTCAGATAACCTTATAACCCATGCAGAATAAAGGACTTATAAAGCTCTTCGCCCTGTTGTTTGGCCTGGTAAGTATCTATCAGCTTTCCTATACATTCATCACCTCCAAGATAGAAAGCGACGCCGAAGCCTACGCTGCTGCCACGGTGCCTGCCGATACAAAAGACTACGTGACCGTAAGGGAGCAGGTGGAAGCCCGGTACCTGGATTCGATTGCCAAGAACCCGATCCTCGGGTTTACGGACTACGAAGAGGCCAAGAAAAAGGAGCTTAACAAAGGCCTTGACCTCAAGGGAGGGATCAATGTTACCCTGCAGATTTCCGTAAAGGACATTCTCAAAGGCCTGGCCAACTATTCCAAGAATCCGGTGTTCAACAAGGCACTTGCGGATGCCGATACGGCCTCCAAAAACAGCGATGAGACCTACCTGGAGCTCTTTTTTGACGCCTTCGACCAGATCAAGGGGGACACCAAACTGGCTTCCCCGGATATCTTTGCCAACAAGGGCCTGAGTGATGAGGTCAATTTTGAAATGTCGGATGAGGAAGTCAAGGCGGTGATCCGCCGGAAGGTGGATGAATCCGTGGTTTCTGCCTTTGAAGTCCTTCGCGAGCGTATTGACGGGTTCGGGGTCACCCAGCCCAATATCCAGCGGGAGGGAAATTCGGGCCGTATTCTCGTGGAGCTGCCTGGTGCCCGGGATATTGCCCGCGCCCAGGACCTTCTTTCGAGCACTGCCCAACTGGAGTTCTGGGAAACCTATGAGCCCGGAAACCAGAGCCTGCTGAACTTTTTTATCCAGGCCAATGAGTCCCTGAAATCGATCGTCAAAAGGGAAGAGGCACCGGCCAAACCGGAGTCTGAAATCGATTCCCTGCTCTCCGACGTCGCCCAGGACTCCCTGAACCTCACTGCCCAGCAGAACCCGCTCTTTGAGAAGTTGCAGCTGAGCGGTCCTGGTTTTGCCGTGGGAATGGCTGCCGTAACGGATACCGCCGAGATCGGTGCCTGGCTCCGCCTGCCGCAGATCAAAAGACTCCTGCCCCCGGATGTGCAGTTCACAAAATTCCTGTGGGAGAGGCCTTCCCAGGGTTCTGAGGTAGCCGCTTTATACGCCCTTAAGTCAAACAGGGACAATACCCCCCGGATGAGCGGGGACGTAGTGAGCGATGCCCGCGACCAGTTCGACCAGTTCAACCGCCCTGCGGTTGGGATGGACATGAACGTCAGGGGTGCGCGGGAATGGCAGGAACTCACCAATGAGGCCAACCTGAACAATACCGGAATCGCCATCGTGCTCGACAACCGGGTGTATACCGCCCCGGGCGTCTCCACCAAAGGGGGAATTGCCGGGGGAAGCTCCGAAATCACGGGGTCCTTTACCGTAACCGAAACCAAGGACATCGCCAATGTCCTTCGGGCCGGGAAGCTGCCCGCCTCTGCGGAGATCATCGACTCTTTTGTCGTCGGGCCTTCCCTCGGGCAGGAGGCGATAGACAGCGGATTTATGTCTTTCCTGATCGCCATGATCTTCGTGCTGATATGGATGGTCTTTTACTATGGGAAGGCCGGGGTATTTTCCGATATCGCCCTGGTCTTTAACATCGTCCTGATCTTCGGGGTGCTGGCCAGCCTGGGGGCTGTGCTCACACTGCCCGGAATCGCGGGTATCGTCCTGACCATAGGGATGTCGGTGGATGCCAACGTACTGATCTTCGAGCGCATCAAGGAGGAGCTTCAGAAAGGAAAGGGAATGGGACAGGCCGTTTCAGATGGCTTTGACAACGCCCTCTCTTCCATCCTGGACGCCAATATTACCACCGGCCTGACGGCCCTTATCCTGCTCGTATTCGGGACGGGGCCCCTCAAGGGGTTTGCGACTACCCTTATTATCGGTATCCTTACCTCCCTCTTTACGGCCATTTTTATCACGAGGTTGCTCATCGACTGGTATCTTTCCAAGCGCGGCCGCAAACTCGATTTTTCAACGGCCCTCACCAAAAACCTCTTTACGAATGTCAATATCGACTTCCTTTCCAAACGGAAAATAGCCTACACCATTTCCGGGATCTTTTTGGTCCTGTCACTGGTTTCCCTGTTTACCAAGGGACTGGACCAGGGGGTTGATTTTGTGGGCGGGCGGAATTACCAGATCCGGTTTGTCGACCCGGTGAGCCCGGCCGAGATTACCGGGGAGCTTACCGAGGTCCTCGGAAGTGCCGGGGCCAAGACCTTCGGGGATGCCAACCAGATCATGGTGACCACGAAATACAAGGTGGATGAGCAGGGAACCGAGGTGGATGACGAAATCCTGGGGCTGCTCTTTACCACCCTGCAGAAATACCTCCCGGACGGGGCGACCTATGAGGACTTCGTACCCGGGGGCACCAATGAAGATATTGGGGTTATGAAATACCGGAAGGTAGGACCCACCATTGCGGACGACATCAAGAAAAACGCAGTATGGGCCGTTATCGGGTCGCTGGCAGTGGTTTTCCTGTACATCCTGCTGAGGTTCCGCAAATGGCAGTTTTCCCTCGGGGCGGTGGTCGCGGTATTCCACGATGTGCTGATCGTTCTCGGCGTCTTTTCGGCTACCAGTGCGCTGATGCCCTTCAGCATGGAAATCGACCAGGCATTTATTGCGGCAATCCTGACGGTGATCGGATACTCCCTGAACGATACCGTGGTGGTCTTTGACCGGATCCGGGAAATCATCAACGAGAAAGGATGGAAAGGCGGGGAGAATGTAAACCAGGCGCTCAACAGCACCCTGAGCCGGACCCTGAATACCTCCCTTACCACCCTGGTGGTACTCCTTTCCATATTCATCTTCGGAGGGGAAACACTCAGAGGGTTTATGTTCGCGATGATCGTGGGGGTCATTGTGGGGACCTATTCATCCCTGTTTATCGCCACCCCGGTCATGTTCGATACCCTTTCCAGAAAACTGGCCAGGAACAAGGGCTGAGAAGGCGACCAGACGAAACCAAACCGCAATCCCCCGGGATTGCGGTTTTTTTATGGGGTATCCCGGCGTCGGGCCCTCCCGGAGGAGCCCCCGGGTCCCGGGTGCAGCTCGAAGATACGGGGGGCGTCCAAACCCGGTTCCTTGCGGTGGGAGACGAAGAGGATGGCCGTTTCGCTCTCCTGGGCCATTTTCCGCACCAGGGAGACCAGAAGAGCGGCCGAGGCCCCGTCAAGCCCTGCTGTGGGTTCGTCCAGAATGAGCAGTGGCGGGTGTTTGATCATCGCCCGGGCACACATCAGCAGCCTTTGGTGCCCTTCGGTTAATTTTCGGAACAGGACGTCCCCCTGTGACGACAACCCCAGCAGTTCCAGCCATTGCCGGGCCAGGAACCGCTGCTGGTCCGTGGGTTTGGTATAAAGCCCGACGGAATCCACAAGCCCGGATATGAGCATGTCTTCCGTTTTATGCGTTCCCCGGAACCTGTCGGTCAGGGAGGGGGTGAAGTAGCCGATCTTTTCCTTGATGTCCCAGACGCTCTCCCCGCTGCCCTTGCGTTTGCCAAAGAGATAGAGCTCCTTGCCATAGGCCTTTGGGTTGTCCCCGATGATCATCGTGATCAGGCTCGTTTTGCCACTGCCGTTGGGGCCCCTGAGTTCCCAGAATTCACCTTTCCGGATTTTCCAGTCGATATGGTGCAGGATGCGGGAGGATCCATAAGTCAGGTCCACTCCGCGGAATTCGACCAAAACTTCCGGAAGGGCCCCCGTTTGCACCGGAGGGGACGGGAGTCGGCCCGCAAATACCCCGGCCTTCGCCACCGGGTCCGCAGGGTGGTAACCGGGAAACCCCAGGATCTCGGACCCGGAGAGGAAGCCCGAATATCGGATGCAGGGCAGAAGGTCTTCGGGACGGCTCAAAAATTGCAGCAGCAGGGTCTCCTCCGACCTGAGAAGCAGTTCTTTGGTCAGCTGTTGCCTGGAGCGCTGGTCCAGATTGTCAAAAAGGTTGTCCAAAATCAGGAAGTCCGGTTGTTCCCTGAACAGGAATTCCAGCAAGGCCTTTTTTCGTTCCCCGCTGGAGAGGGATTTCAGGGTCCGTCCCCCGAGGGGTAAACCAGACTGGTCGTGGCGCGCTTCGGCCTCGAGGAACTCCGACAGTCCGGAATTTGAAAAATACCCCCCCTTTTTTCCGCCGAGGAAGGACAGGACGCCAGGGGCTGCTCCCTTCAGGATTTTTTGGGCCAGGGCCTCCTTGGCTGAGGAATTGTCCGTATAGATGGCGGTATGGGGGAGCCCGGGCATGGAATTCAATTTTTACTAAATTAGGGGATGCCTGCCGGCAAACAAAATCGGAAGGCTGTCCAGGTTCGTTTATGAAAGACTTCCTCCACACCCTCTCCCCGGAACTCAGGGAGGAGCTCCGTTCCAGGGGTGTCCGCCAAAATTTCGAGGCCCGGAGCCCCTTGCTGAGGGAGGGCCAGTTCGTAAAAGTCATCCCTATTGTCTTGAAGGGGCTTGTAAAGGTCTACACCAGGTATGAGGACAGGGAACTGTTGCTTTATTATATCGAGCCGGAAGAGAGCTGCATTATGTCCTTCTGGGCGGGATACTCCTCAGAGCCCAGCCAGGTCTATGCGCAGACCGAGGAGCCGAGTGATCTCCTTTTGCTCCCGGTCTCGGGAATCAGGGAATGGCTGAGGGAGTACCCCTCTTTCGGGTCGCTTTTTTTTGAACAGTATGCCAAGCGATATAATGAATTGCTCAGGACGATCCACCACATCCTTTTTAACAGGCTCGATATCAGGCTCCATGAGCATTTGTGCGAAAAAGGAAGGCTCAGGAATACCAGGGTGCTTTCCCTGTCCCATCAGCAATTGGCGGATGAGCTCGGGACCGTTCGGGAGGTGATCAGCCGGACCCTTAAAAAACTGGAGGCTGATTCCCTGGTCCGGCAGACGGGTCACCGGATTGAAATCCTGAAAATGTGACCCGCGTCACTGTTTGGGGGGCGGAAAGCCCTTATATTTACGAGTAGTATGGGCAGGAAACTACTAAAATTCGCATTGGTTTGCCTGGTTTGTATCGGGGCGGTAA
>CAZUZE010000060.1:0-11087 GCA_964624565.1 uncultured Robiginitalea sp. | reverse complement strand
ACACAAGGCTACTCGAATTTCTGCCCCGGGGTCCAGGGCGCCCCCGCCTTCTCGAGCTCCTGCTGGTACCGGTCCAGGTCGGACAAAAAGGTTTTCAGGTCCCCCCGGAAGGCCTCAAACTCCCCCCGGGCCTGTTCGATCTGCGCCTGATGGGTCTCTGTAGGCGGCTGCCGGGTTTCCCAGTGCCCGTAGGACACCCCCCCTACCCTCGAGGCGATGGACGGGGAAGTCGATTCGTTCAAACCCTGCTTTACCGGATCCCCGTAAAGGCGTGACTGCAAGCCTGCCAACCGTCCCTCCAGTCGCTCCAGTTCCTCGTAATGTGCGGCGGTAACCCGGTCGGTCCTGGGCAGGGCAGCCTCGATATACCGCAGCCGCTCCCGGGCTTCCCCCAGGTTTCGGCCCGCCGAGGAAACCCGCTTCGAAAGGGCACTGGTCTGTTGCTGGAAAGCGGCAATTGCTTTAAAATCAGTATCCTTATCGTCCCCGGGCAAAGGTTTCACTTCAAACGCCCTCGGGCTGCCCTGAGGCTGAAGTTGTCCCCCATCGAGCAGGTAAAGGGTGACGGAATAGGTGCCGGGAGCCGCCAGGGGGCCCGTGGGATCTCCCGCCCACGGGGGTTTAAACCCGGGCTCTGAAAGGGATACAGGATCAGGCGCGGCATACCTGAGGTCCCAGCTGATGCGATGCATCCCCTTGGTCGCCGGGGCCTTCAACCACCTCACCGGGGAGTCCGCGGCATCCCGTACCAGCAACAGGGCCTCGGCAGGCCCCTCCAGGCGCTCCTCCCGAAGCTGTTCCCAACCCGGAAACGGGATACTGGAATTTTGTGCGCGCAACTCCTTTTCCCGGGCCTGCCGCAGCTCCTTTCCCGTTTGGGGGACAGCGCTTAGGTAGTAGGTAAAGGTGGCACCGTATGGGGGGTTTTCACCCACGAAGGCTGTACTTCCGAGGGTGGGCATTCCCCTGGCCTGCATGGGGGTGCTGGGTATATACCACCAGGCATCCCGGACCGGGAAAAGCGCATTGGCCCCATCCTTTACTATTCCGGAAATCCCGCGCAGGGCGGAATAATCATCCAAAACATAAAAGCCCCGTCCAAAAGACGCCCCGACCAGGTCATTGTCCCTTGGGTGCAGCTCGATATCCCGGAACGGGATGGTGGGCACCCCGCCCTTCAGGGGAACCCAGCTTCCGCCGCGGTCCGGGGAAAAATAAATCCCGTATTCCGTGCCGATAAAAAGCAGGTTGGGGTCCAGGGGATCCTGTTTGAGCACCCATACGATGGTCTTAGGAGGAAGGTTGCCCGAAATGGACTTCCAGGACCGGCCCCGGTCGGGGCTCATAAACAGGTACGGCCTGAAGTCGCCCTGCTTGTGAAGGTCCACACAGACAAAAACGGTTTGGTCATCATGGGAGGAGGCTTCGACATCCGAAATAAAAGCCCGCGCCGGGACCTTGGGCAGACCGGCCATTTTCCGCCAGGTCCGCCCCCCGTCCTCACTTACCTGCAGCATCCCGTCGTCCGAGCCCGTGTAGAGCAGCCCTTCAACCCGGGGGGACTCCGAGATCGACGTGAGGGTGGCGTATTTGGACATGGCCCCATTGTCGTAAAGCGCATCCACGCTCCAGACCCGGTCGCCCATCTCCAGTTCGTACCGGTTTGTGTTGGTGGTCAGGTCGCCACTTACCGGAGTCCATGAATTTCCCCTGTCCTCACTCCGCCACACCCGCTGTGACCCGAAATACAATCGGTTGGAATTATGGGGGCTGATGAGTACCGGGCTGTCCCAGTTCCAGCGTTCCGGGGGGTCCGATGGGCCTGGCTGCGGCTGTATGTTCAGGACTTCTTCGGTGCGACGGTCCAGGCGGTGGAGCAACCCTTCCTGTATTTCCATATAGACCGTATTCGGGTCCCGGGGGTCAAAGGCCGAGTCATAGCCATCTGCCCCCAGGGGCACATACCAGTCCTGGTTTCGGACCCCTTCAATATTCATAGTGCGCGAGGGTCCTATAAGGGTCCCCAGGTCCTGGGCTCCCCCCACGATATTGTAAAAGGGTTCCGCATTGTCAAGGCCCAGCTTGTAGAACTGGGAAACAGGCAGATTTGGAAAATGCCGCCAGGTCGCCCCCTGGTCATAGGACTCGTACAGTCCGGCATCCGTCCCGGCTAGCAGGTGCTGCCCGTCTGCCGGATCGATCCAGAGGGCGTGGTTGTCGCTGTGCTTCTCACGACCCGTGCCGAGGTAGTCAAAGGTTTTTCCGCCATCGCGGGTCACGTGCAGGAAAACATCCATCTGGTAGACAAGGCCCGCATCCGTTGGGGAAACCTCGATTTCCTGATAGTAATGCGGGCCGGTGCCCCCTGAAATATAGGAATTGCGCCGCTCCCAGTGCTCCCCTTTGTCCCTGGAACGGTAAAAGCCCTTTTCCCCCTCCCCGGCCTCTATGGTCGCGTAAACCAGGCTGGGGTCGGCAGGGGTCACGCCAAGGCCAATCTTGCCCACATCCCCCCCGGGCAACCCGGAGTTTATTTTTTTCCAGTGCTTCCCGTTGTCGACGGATTTGTAGATCCCGGAACCCGGGCCTCCGCCCATCAGCGACCAAACATGCCGCCGCCTCTGGTAGGCGGCCGCGTAGAGGACGTTTGGGTCGGAAGGGTCAAATTCCACATCGGTAACCCCGGTATCCGGGTCGATTTCAAGGACCCGTTCCCAGGTGGCACCCCCATCCCCGGACCTGTAAAGCCCCCGTTCGCCCCCGGAAGCCCAGAGGGGTCCTTCCGCAGCGACAAAGATGACGTCGCTGTCCCTGGGGTCCACCAGGATCCGGCCAATGTGTTCCGAGGCCCCGAGGCCCATATTTTCCCAGGACCGCCCCCCGTCCCGGCTGCGGTAGACCCCGTCTCCCCAGCCCACATGCCGGCCACTGACATTTTCGCCCGTGCCAACCCAGACCACTTCGGGGTTTTGGGGGTCCAGGGCAACGCATCCTATCGAATAGGATGCCTGCTTTTCAAAAACGGGGTCCCAGGTCGTTCCGCGGTTCGTCGTTTTCCAAAGCCCCCCGGATCCCACGGCGACGTACCAGGTATTCGGGTTGTGCGGATTCACCGCAATATCGGCGATCCGCCCCCCCATGACCGCCGGGCCGATCCCCCGAAAGCTCAGGCCGGAAACCGCCTCTGTCAGGGCCTCGAGTTGATTTTGCTGCCCGTAAAGGGCTGTTTGTAAAACCAGTGAAACTATCAAAAGGAGGCTGCAAATAGGGTGTCTTCGGCTCATAGGTCAGGTTGGATTCTCTGTTGGTATTCGATGCAGACTTCAATATCGAAAGAAAAACCGAATCCCGGGAACTTTTTTGTAATTTACCTTCCCGTTGTTCCTGGAATTGCACCCTGTTTTAAAACCCTTGCCCATGGCCGATAAAGATTCCTTCCTGAAGTTTTTTAAAACCCATAAGACCTTTTCAAAAGATGCCACCCCGGAGGGCTATTGCCCGAATTGCTGGGGACGTCAGGAATACGGGGGCGAATTCTACACTGCCGTGAGAAACTACAGCCACGATGTGGATTCCCACGACCCGCATGACGGCTGGGTGGTTGACTACGCCAAAAAACACCTGAGGGGCATACAGCTGGTTGAGGCAGACGACCACAAAGTTTGCCAGAATTGCAAGGTGACCTACCGCCCTGAAAACTAAGCCCTTTTGAAAACCCGGAATATGTATTGGCCTGGTTGGCATCCCCGGCCCGGAAACCCTCCGCTATCCAAAACCAATTGACGATCAAAATGAAAAGAACACTCCTTGTCTTCACAGCCCTCTTAGCGGCGGCCGTCGCATGTGCCCAGGAAATTACGGGAACCTGGAATGGTTTGCTCGAACTTCAGGGAATACAGTTGCCGCTGGTCATCCATATTGAATCGGGGGCGGAAGGGTATCAGGCGACCATGGACAGCCCGGACCAGGGCGCCACGGGCATAGAAATAACTTCCCTCCGGTTTGAGGACCCCGACCTCGATTTCGAGGTGGCCCCCATGGCCATCGCCTATTCCGGCAAATTAAATGCCTCCGGGACCATAGAAGGGACCTTTACCCAAATGGGCCAGTCCCTGCCCCTGAACCTGTCGAAGGACCCGGTGGCAAAAAAGAAACTGATAAGGCCCCAGGAACCGTCCAAACCGTATCCCTATTATTCAGAGGAAGTTTCCATACCGAACCCGGGAGCGGACCTTGTACTGTCGGGGACCCTTACCCTGCCCGCAAAAGAAGGGAAACACCCGGTGGCAGTGCTCATCAGCGGGAGCGGGGCCCAGAACCGGGATGAAGAAGTATTCGGCCACCGGCCTTTCCTGGTGCTTTCGGATTACCTGACCCGAAAGGGTATCGGCGTATTGCGCTACGATGACCGGGGCACGGCAAAGTCTACAGGTGATCACAAAGGTGCTACCTCCGAAGACCTGGCCACGGATGTGCAGAGCGCCCTGGCCTACCTCAGGTCCCGGGAGGATATCGACCCGAAACATATCGGCCTTGTGGGCCACAGCGAGGGCGGGCTGATAGCGCCTATGGTAGCCGCCGGCCGGGAGGACATCGCCTTTATCGTGCTGCTGGCAGGCCCTGGCATTACCGGATTTGACATCCTGATGCTCCAAAGCAGGCTCATACGCGAGGCCGGGGGGGTGAGCGGCCCGGAACTGGAAAAGGAAATGGACCTTACCAGGGGTGCCCTCGAGCTGGTCCGGGACATCGAAAATCAGAAGGAACTCAGTGATGCCCTTAACGGCTACCTGACGGAAGCCCTTCAGGCAAGCCCGGAACAGGTGCCCCAGGGAATGACCCTGGAAGATGTTGTGACGACGCAGGTGGATGCCCTGTCCAGCCCCTGGATGCACTTTTTTATGAAATACGATCCGGCTCCCGCCCTGCAACGGGTCCGGTGCCCCGTCCTCGCCCTCAACGGGGAAAACGACCTTCAGGTGCCGGCAAAAGTAAATCTGGAGGCCATCGAAAGGCATTTGAAAGCCGGCGGGAATCCGGATGTCACCGCTAAAGAACTAAAGGGGCTGAACCATTTGTTTCAGCACTCAGAGACCGGCTCCCCCTCGGAATATGCCGCCCTGGAGGAGACCTTTGCCCCCGAGGCCCTTGAAGAAATTGCCGCCTGGATTTCGGCCCGGATAAGGTAAGAGGAACTGCCAGAGGGAACTGATGGGCCTGACCACTAAAATCATCCTCGGATTGATCGCGCTTCACCTGTTGCTCGGCTTCGGGTGGATCCTCTACAAGCTGGCCCCCGGAAGCAAGCAGAAGCCTGGGCCGCCACCTTCCGGGGCGCAGCCTTTGGAAAAAGAGGAATCCCCCGGGGATTCAGGTTGATTTGTTTTCCTTTTTGGGAAGGCGCCTGGCCTCCTTCAGGCCTTTGTGGATGATCCACTCCAATTGGCCATTGACGCTTCGGAATTCATCATCGGCCCATTTTTCGACTTGCTTGAAAAGCTCAGGGTCAATGCGAAGGACGAAGGATTTCCGCTTGCTCAAAATCAGCCGTTTAGGGTTCCTGCATTGACCACGGGCACCACTTCCTTATCGCCGCAGAGCACCACCATCAGGTTGCTGACCATGGACGCCTTCTTGTCATCGTCAAATTCGATGATATTGTCCTGGGCGAGTTGCAGGAGGGCATCCTCAACCATGGCCACGGCGCCTTCTACGATTTTTTTACGGGCGGCGACAATAGCCACTGCCTGTTGCCTTTTCAGCATGGAACTGGCGATCTCCGGGGCGTATGCCAGATACCCGATGCGCGCCTCCATTACCCGGATCCCGGCAATGGTCAGCCGTTCGGTGATCTCGGTTTCCAGGGCCTCGTTCACCTCATCCATACCGGAGCGAAGGGTGAGTTCTGCCTGTTCATCGTCAAAATTGTCATAGGGGTAGGACCCGGCCAGCTTGCGGACGGCCGCATCGGTCTGTACCCTTACAAATTCCTCATAATTATCCACATCAAAGGCCGATTTATAGGTATCCTCCACCTGCCATACGAGGATCACATTGATCAGGATCGGATTCCCGATCTTGTCGTTCACCTTTACGCGCTCACTGTCAAAATTCCGGGCCCTGAGCGAAATGCGCTGCCGGGCATAAAAGGGGTTCGCCCAGAAAAATCCATTGTCCCGTACCGTTCCCTTGTAGGACCCAAAAAGGACCATGACCTTGGAGCTGTTCGGGTTAACGATGAAGAACCCGCGCAGGTAGATCAGAAGGAAGGGGATCATGAGCAGAAACCACGGGCTGGAGGTGATGACCAACCCGATAACAAGCACAGCCAGCAGGGCGAAAAATACCAGAAGCATCACATAGCCACTCCCCGGGGTAATTTGCTTTTCATTTTTCATAATAGTATCATTTTAATATCACTATAGTACTACTTTTATTTGATTTAAGCAACTTTCCAAATGACTTTAACACGGATTTCCATCCTTTCAGGGTTGAAAAAAACCTACCTTGGAAGCCTTCTTCTCCCATAAGCACCGATGTGAAATGATTCAAAAATTACCCCATGCAGACCGGGCAACTGCCGGAAAAATCCGGGAGGTTTTCCAGGTTTCCTATGCCGTGGAAGCCGAATTGCTGGGCGCTGTGGATTTCCCCCCCCTGAAAAGGCCTCTTTCCGCCTTCCTGGAAAGCAGCAATCCCTTTTTTGGTTTTTTTGAAGGAGGCGAACTCGCCGGGGTGGTAGAACTGGTGGAGGGGGTAAGCACCACCCATATTCAATCCTTGGTCGTGCGTCCCGAGTTCTTCCGGAAGGGCATCGGGGGCCGGCTGCTGGAATTTGTGCTCCAGGCCTATGATTCCCCTGTATTTACTGTCGAAACGGGCCTGGAGAACGGGCCGGCCACTTCCCTTTACCGTAAATTCGGCTTTCGGGAAATCCTCCGGTACGATACGGACCACGGGGTGCGGAAAGTACGCTTTGAGAAACGGATGGGGTCGGGGATGAACCCCAATCCCTGAGTTTTAAAGATCGGAAATACGGCCTGGAATGATCAACCTCCGATTTGGGCCATGACCCGACTGATATGCCCCATAACCTCATCGGGTTCTTTTGATTTTCATTTTAGTGTGAGGCATCTGAACCATAAAAAAAGCGGCCCGTTCCCGGGCCGCTCTTACATGGCTTTGCAATTCCAAAAAACCTACGCCAGGTCAAAACGGTCGAGGTTCATCACCTTGTTCCAGGCGGCGACGAAGTCCTTCACAAACTTCTCCCCGGAATCTTCACAGGCATAGACCTCCGCAAGGGCCCGAAGTTCGGAATTCGATCCGAAGATCAGATCCACCCTGGAAGCCGTCCATTTCACTGCGCCGGTCTTCCGGTCCCGCCCTTCAAACACCTCTTCCTTTGCATCGATCGCCTTCCACTGGGTACCCATGTTGAGCAGGTTCACAAAGAAATCATTGGTCAGGGCACCGGGCCGCTGGGTGAATACCCCTTTGGCTGAACCGTCATAGTTCGCGTTCAGGGCGCGCATCCCGCCAACGAGGACCGTCATCTCAGGAGCCGTCAGGGTGAGCAACTGGGCTTTGTCAACCAGAAGTTCCTCTGCCTTGACAGACAAGCCGGACCTCATGTAATTCCGGAAGCCGTCTGCCTGGGGTTTCAGGTGCTCAAAGCTCTCGGCGTCCGTCATTTCCTCCGTGGCATCTGTCCGGCCCGGGGTAAAGGGGACACTGATATTGTACCCGGCCTTTTGGGCCGCTTTCTCAACGGCCGCACATCCCCCGAGGACGATCAAATCTGCCAGGGAAACCTTCTTGCCACCTTTCTGGGCAGCGTTAAATTCCTTCTGGATTTTGGTAAGGCCATCGAGTACCCTGCCCAGCTGGACGGGGTTATTGACCTCCCACTGGTTCTGAGGTGCCAGTCGGATCCGCGCCCCGTTGGCACCCCCGCGGAAATCGGATCCCCTGAAGGTCGATGCCGAGGCCCAGGCCGCACCTACCAGTGCTTCGGTGCTCAGGCCAGCGTTGAGGATGTCTTTTTTGAGGGCTTCGATATCCTTCTGGTCGATCATGGCATAATCTGCCGCCGGAACCGGATCCTGCCAGATCAAATCCGCGGCAGGTACTTCAGGTCCGAGGTACCGGGTTTTGGGGCCCATATCCCTGTGGGTCAGTTTAAACCAGGCTTTTTGGTAGGCTTCCTTGAATTCCTGCGGGTTTTCCAGGAAATGCCTCGAAATTTTTTCATAGGCCGGGTCCATCCTCAGGGAAAGGTCCGTAACCAGCATGAAGGGGTCGTGTTTTTTGTTCGGATCCTGGGCATCCGGAACGGTTCCCGCCCCTGCTCCGTCCTTGGGCTTGTACTGCCATGCGCCTGCCGGGCTCTTGGTGAGTTCCCACTCATATCCGAAAAGGTTTTCAAGGTACTTGTGGCTCCATTTGATCGGCGTATCCGTCCAGGCCCCTTCCAGGCCACTGGTGATCGTATCGGTGCCGACACCCGTGCGGAAATTGCTCTTCCAGCCCAGTCCCTGCATCTCTATTCCTGCCCCGGCAGGCTCTGCTTCCAGGTATTCCGCATCACTTGCGGCCCCGTGTGTTTTCCCGAAAGTGTGCCCTCCGGCGATCAGCGCAACCGTCTCGTAATCGTTCATGGCCATACGCCCGAAGGTTTCCCGGATGTCGTGGGCCGCGGCTACCGGATCCGGATTCCCGTTGGGACCCTCGGGGTTGACGTAAATCAGGCCCATGTGGGCTGCCCCCATCTGTTGTTCCAACTCGCCTTTCTCGTTATACCGGTCCTTGTTCCCAAGCCATTCTGCTTCGGATCCCCAGTAAATATCCTCTTCGGGTTGCCAGATGTCCTCCCGGCCCCCTGCGAACCCGTACATAGGCAGTCCCATGGATTCATGGGCGACGTTCCCGGCGAGGATCAGCAGGTCCGCCCAGGAAAGCTTCCTGCCGTATTTCTGCTTTACCGGCCACAAAAGCATCCGGGCCTTGTCGAGGTTGGCATTATCGGGCCAGCTGTTCAGGGGGGCAAAACGCTGTGCCCCTGTCCCGCCGCCGCCACGGCCATCCGCAATGCGGTAGGTTCCGGCAGCATGCCACGCCATACGGATAAAGAAGGGGCCGTAATGCCCGTAATCGGCAGGCCACCAGTCCTGGCTGTCGGTCATCAGGTCGGCGATGTCTTTTTTAACGGCTGACAAGTCGAGGGATTTAAAGGCCTCCTTATAGTCAAAATCGGGGTCCATGGGGTTTGCGAGCTCCGAATGCTGGCGCAGGATGTTTAAATTCAGGGAGTTGGGCCACCAGTCCCTGTTGGTCGTACCCCCGCCGGCTGCTTGCTTCATCTCCCCGTTGAGAAAGGGGCATTTACTCTCGGCATTGGCCGCGCCGGTGCCCGAATTGGCATTGTAGGCAGTTGTTGAATGTGTGTTATCTTCCATGGTTCTCTAAAATTATTTTATTGAAGGTGTCTCAAAGTAACGATAATCCGGGGGGATTACCCTGACTTGGGTCATTCGTATAATTTATTCAAAAATAAATTACCCCTATGGTTGCCCCCGGGAAGCAAAGAGCCTTAAATTTAAGGAATTTTAGGGCCGGGAAAAAGGCTTCAGGCCCTTATTTTAACCCGTGCTGATCACGTGAACCGATATGACGTCATAATTGTTGGGGGCGGTCTTACCGGACTGTTGCTGAAGAACTTACTGGATAGCACACCCCTGCGCAGCATGCTCCTGGAGGGACGGGATCGCCTGGGCGGAAGGATCCGGACGCTTCCCGCAAATGCCCAGCGTCCGCCCCTGGAGATGGGGGCTACCTGGCTGGGCCGCAAGCACGGGCACCTCTGTGCGCTGCTGGAATCCCTGGATCTCCAGGTGTTTCCACAAAATCTGGGCACCTCGGCCATCTACGAACCAATCTCCACCAGTCCGCATCAACGGGTGGCCCTGCCCGGGGATGAAGAACCGAGCCTCCGGATCAAAGGGGGGACCGCAAGGCTGATCGAGGCCCTTGCCATGAAAATTGACCCTGCGGAAATCCGCACCGGGTGCAGGGTAACCCGCCTTGTCGAAACCGCAGACGGGCTGGAAGTGGGGTGCCCTGAAAACACCTTCGAGGCTGCACGGGTAGTATCCACCCTCCCCCCCTATCTTCTGAAAAACAGCGTTCCCATAACGCCCCCGCTTCCCCAAGCGCTCACTGAGCTGATGGGACGGACCCATACGTGGATGGGGGAATCGATTAAGTTCGGCCTCGTCTATAAAATGCCTTTCTGGAGGGAAGCGGGCAGCAGCGGCACCGTCTTCAGCAATGTCGGGCCCGTGACGGAAATGTACGACCATTCAAGCTATGAGGACACGGCCCATGCCCTGAAAGGGTTCCTCAATGGGGGCTATTACAGCCTTTCAAGGGAAGAGCGGCTCATGCGCGTTCTCGGCCAGCTGAGAAAATACTACGGGGATGTGGTGGACTCCTACCTGGAGTACCACGAGTGCCTGTGGGCCGGGGAATGGGCCACCTTTGCCCCGTATAGGGGCCCGGTCTACCCCCATCAGAACAACGGGAACGCCCTCTATCAGGAGCCCTTCATGAACGGGAAGCTTATACTGGCAGGGACGGAAACGGCCTCGGAATACCCGGGCTACATGGAAGGGGCCGTCCGGAGCGCCCAAAGGGCCTGCGCCCAACTCATCAATGGAGCGGGACGGTTATGAAGACTGCCGCAGTACCTATAAGAATGCATTTCGCATTTGCACATGCAGGCGATTTGCCCATCCTATTACTCAACCAAAATCACTTTTTATGATCTCCAGACACCTCGCGCTTTTTTGTTTCCTTTTTTCGATGGGCATCCCGGGCTGCTTCAGCCAGACGGATCCGAATACAGGGTACCAGGCCCTGCTCACCCTCTTTGAGCAATGGAGGGAGTTTGAAACACCCCCAATGGCCGACGGGGCCCCGGATTATAAGGAAGCCGGCCGCAGGGCCCGGCGGACCGACTTTGAGAACCTGCAGGCCCGGCTACAGGCGATCGATACGGCAGGATGGCCCGTAAGCAAGAAGGTGGA
>CAZUZE010000059.1:0-11107 GCA_964624565.1 uncultured Robiginitalea sp. | reverse complement strand
TCAATCATTTTAAGATCAACGACAACTGGTTCCTGGTCGACCTCCCCGGGTACGGGTATGCCCGGACCTCAAAGAAGGACAAGGCGCGGTTCCAAAAATTCATCACCCGCTATTTTACCGAGCGGCAACAACTCCTCAATGCCTTCCTTTTGATCGACATCCGCCACGCCCCCCTGCCCATTGACCTTGATTTCATGCAATGGCTCAATTCCCAGGGGATTCCTTTTTCCCTGGTCTTTACAAAGGCGGATAAGTTAAAACCCGGTGCCCGGGAGGAGGCCCTTGAAGTGTATTTTGAGAAGATGCGCGAAGCCGGCTGGGTGGAGATCCCGCCCCATTTTGTGACCTCCTCCCTGAAAACCGTCGGGGGGGAAGCCCTGTTGGATTATATAGGGGAGATCAATACCGGGTTCCGGGCCGCACGGTCGTGATCGGCCAAGCCCGGGGGGGCACCCCCCGCCCCATCATAAATTTAAGCCCCATCCCTGAATTCCCCCTTCACCCGCTGGCACCGTCCGGCAGCCGGATTATCCGCTGCCGAGTTTCTCCCCAAGCCTTTCGATGAGCTCTTCGAGGGTGGTGATGCGGTCCAGGTCCCCGGGTCCCAGCACCACGCGCCATTGCGAATCCTCGCGCTGGAGGACTGCCGGAAAACCCGGCTCGGGGTCCACCCGGATCCCGGTTGTCTCAAAGGTGTCCCGGTAGTAGAAATACACGGGCCGGCCCTGGGCCCGCAGGAAGTCCTTCCAAAGGCTTTTTTGGGAAGTAATCCCATGCGTTAGCGCACAGAGTTTGCAGGCGTAGGTCTGCGGACTGATCCATTTGTGTAGGCTATCCTTAAGGGCATTGAGTGGCCCAGTGTCGGCATTCCATATGAAAACAAGGCTTCCCCCGGGATACGGGGCATTAAGTTCGTCCATGGTATTCGTCGTTTTTTTTAGCGCTCCCTGCCATCCTGCCGGACTTTTGCAGGGTAGCCGGCTATCTTTGGTTCAGGGGTGGGGGGAAGTCCCCCCAAAAAACCCCAGGGCCCAATCCCCCAGGTTCCCTCGCCCCACCCCTGGTCGCCGCCACCCCCTTTAACCTTTCCTTATAACAAGTGCGGGCCTCGGATTCCTATTTTTATCTTTTGAATCAAAACCCATCCAAAATGAATACCGTTTTACATCCCGCTGAAAGCCGTGGACATGCCCACCACGGATGGCTGGAGAGCTACCACAGCTTTAGTTTTGCAAATTACTACAATCCGCAGCGAATGCAATTCGGGACGCTTCGGGTACTGAATGATGACAGGGTGGCCCCCGGAATGGGTTTCGGCACCCATCCCCATAACAATATGGAGATTATCTCCATCCCGCTGAAAGGGGATCTGGAACACAAGGACAGTATGGGCAATACAGCGGTGATCCGCGAAGGGGACGTTCAGGTAATGAGCGCGGGAACGGGGGTCAGCCACAGCGAATACAACAAAAACAAAGACCGGGAGGTTGCCTTCCTGCAGATCTGGATTCTCCCGAATAAGGTCAATGTACCCCCCAGGTACGACCAGATCTCACTGGATCCCGAGGTCCTTAAGGACACCTGGCATACCGTTTTGGGGCCTGCCGGGAAACACCAGGGCCTTTGGATCTATCAGGATTCCTGGTTTCATATGGGGGAATTTGAAAAAGGGGCATCGACCTCCTACAGGATACGGGAAGCCGGCAACGGCCTCTATGTATTTTTACTCGAAGGCCGCATGACGGTCGCGGGCGAACCACTCAGCCGAAGGGATGCCCTGGGCGTTTGGGACTTTGAGGAGCTCGACTTTAAAATGGAACAGGACAGCAGGGTCCTGCTGATCGAGGTGCCTATGTCGAATTGACCGGGATCCCTTTCCGGGCATAAAACTATGAGTTTTATCATGTCTTTTCTTTCCTTGATCGTTTAGCTTTACTCCAGTCTATGGCGAATATGTAAAGGAAAAAACATGAACAAAAAAGTCCTGGTACCCTTCGATTTCTCAACCGCTTCAGAAAACGGCATGCAGTATGCCATAGACTTTGCAGGGGCCAGGCCCGGTATGGATTTGCGGTTTTGCCTGATTGCCGATGAAGAGGATCCGGAACGCTTTGAAAAAGGGAAAAAATTCATCAAGTCCCGGATAACCAAATCCTTCCGGGGAACCGTTTCCTGGACCTCCCTGGTTCCCGGATCCGTGGAGGGGTTGTTGGAAAAATGCCGGAAGGAACAGGTGGACCTGGTGATCATGGGCACCTCGGGGGCCCGGGGGGAAAACGCAACCACGAAGACAAGCGAATTGGTCCTGGGGGCCGAGTTTCCCGTGCTGGTCGTTCCCGCCGAAACCAGGGAGGACTTCAGCCTCAAGAAGATAGCCCTTGTCCTTGGGCCCAACGAGATCGACGATCCAAACCTGCTGCACACCCTGCTGCAGGTCTCCCGCAGGTTCAACGCCTCGGTCACTGTTCTGACCATTGCCGGGGAAGGGCAGCAATTTGGGTATACGGAGGAAGAGGAACACAACGAGCACCTGCTGGAGTACTACCTGGAATCCTTTTATTCGCACCATGTCTATATCAAAAATGAAGACGTGGTTCAGGGGATTTTCGACTATGTGCAGGAACACGACATCGATATGGTCGCGATCCTGCCCAACAAGCACGTCAAGAAAGGAACCCCCTCAGAAGGCCGGCTCACACGCATCCTGGCCCAGCAATCCAAAACCCCCCTGCTCACTATTGAACACTAGGGGATTCTGGCCCCTGGGTCCGTTCCCGAAAAGGAACCCCCTTTAGAGGGGACAAGTCCTGGGATGGCACACACCAGAAAATCCCTTCTTTTGGTCCGGACAGGCAGGTACGGGTCCCGGGAATTATGTACTTTGGGCCTCGTTTTTAAACCAAAGCACAATGAACGGACCATCCTCCTATGCCTCCTGGCACCACCCCTACAAACCCGCTCCCAAGTACGACAAGCGGGTTGCCTATTTTAGCATGGAATTCGGAATTGACCAGGGGTTAAAGATCTATTCAGGAGGGCTCGGGTTCCTGGCAGGGTCCCACCTGAAGTCCGCTTTTGACCTGAAGCAGAACATGATCGGCGTCGGCATCCTCTGGAAATACGGGTACTACGACCAGGGCCGGAGTGAAGATCAGACCATGGCAGCCCGGCGGACAGAAAAACGATATAGCTATCTCGAGGATACGGGCATAGAAGTCAAAATCACCATCAACGGCAACCCGGAGGTCCGGGTGCGCGCCTTTGTCCTGACCCCCGAAGTGTTCGGCACGGTCCCCCTTTACCTGCTGACGACCGACCTTCCCGAAAACGACTACCTCTCCCGGACGATTACGGACAACCTCTACGACGACAATGAGGAAACGCGGATCTCCCAGAACATCGTCCTGGGGATTGGCGGGAGCAAGGTGGTACAGGCACTGGGAGGAGCAGAGAAATACCACCTGAACGAAGGGCACGGCCTGCCCGCCTTCTACCACCTTAAAAACTCCGGGGTCGACCCCTCCCGCTTTGTGTTTACAACCCATACGCCGGAGGCGGGCGGGAATGTCGTGCGCAACGGGTATCTTCTCAACAACCGGGGATTCTTTGGCAGGACCCTACACGGGCCGGAACTGCAGGAGGAACTCGTGGGAGAAGACCTCAATTATACGGTCGCTGCACTTCGCCTCTCCAAAAAAGCAAATGCCGTATCCAAATTGCATGGGGTCGTGGCCAGGGGCATGTGGAAACCTTTTGGCCTGGACCACAAGATTTCACATATAACCAATGCACAACACCCGGGCTTCTGGACGGACCAGGCCCTTCAAAAAGCACACCGCTCCGGGAAGGCCACGGCCTTTCAAAAAAGGAAAAGGGAGTTGAAAAAACTCCTGTTCGACCTGGTACTCGACCAGACCGGGAAGCTTTTTGACCCGGAGATCCTCACCGTGGTCTGGGCGCGCCGTTTTGCGGCCTACAAACGCCCGGACCTGCTGCTACACGACTTCCCCAGGTTTGTCAAGCTGATCCGGAAGGCAGACCAGCCCGTACAAATTATCTGGGCAGGGAAGCCCTATCCCAAGGATTTCAATGCCATAAACACCTTTAACAGGCTGGTCGGGGTCAGCAGGGACTTCCCGAACCTTGCAGTGCTTACGGGGTATGAGATTGCCCTTTCCAGGGCGCTGAAATGCGGATCCGATGTGTGGCTGAACACCCCCAGGATTACCCGGGAAGCCTCGGGAACCAGCGGGATGACGGCGGCGATGAACGGTTCCCTGAACCTGACGGTCAACGACGGATGGATTCCCGAATTCGCCAGGCATGGAGAAAATGCCTTTGTATTGCCCGAGGCGGATCCGGGACAACCCATTTCAGTCCAGGACGAACTGGACAGCCGGCACCTGTACGAGATGCTGGAAAATGAAGTCATGCCGATGTACTACGGCAACCCGGACCGGTGGACAGAACTCGCCTTCAATGGGAAAGAAGCGGTTGACCCCGCCTTTTCAAGCCACCGCATGGCCGCCCAGTACTACGATATGCTCTATAGCGATTAACCGATTTGAAAGGGCTGCCCGGTACTCTGTAGGGCTGCAAACCAGAATTCCCCTTCGAGGTCGATCTTTTTGCGGTGCCGGACCACCTCGTCAATGGGCAGGTAGACGAGCTGGTTGTTGAGCAACCCCACCACAAAACGGGTCTTTCCCGCCATGGCCCCGTGGACGGCCTGGTAGGCCAGCCGGTTGCAAAAGATGCTGTCGCTCGCATTGGCCGGTGCCGACCGGATGATGTAGCTGGGATCGATGTACTTTATGGTGACCTCTGTTTGCTGGGCCTTGAAATACGCCTCAATACGGTCTTTGAGAAAAACCCCGATGTCCTTGTGCTTGATGTTCCCCGAGGCATCCCGGACTTCGGAATGGGTCTCGAACAGGTGTTGCCCCGCTCCTTCTGCCACCACGATAACCGCGTGGTGTTTGGCCTTCAGCCTGCGCGCAAGCAGGTTGTAAAACCCGTTCTCCCCCTCGAGCTGGAAGGGCAGCTCCGGCACGAGCAGGAAATTCACCTCCGGCATGGACATGCTGGCCGAGGCCGCGATAAAGCCACTGTCCCTTCCCATCAATTTCACGATCGCAATCCCGTTATAGGCCCCCTTGGCTTCATTGTGGGCGTCCCGTATAATGGGGGAAGCCACGTCATAGGCCGTCTCAAAGCCAAAGGATTTATCGATCAGGTCGATATCGTTGTCGATGGTCTTGGGGATCCCGATCACCGAAATGTCCAGGCCCCGACTTTCGATTTCACGCCCGATGGCCTCACATCCCTTGAGGGTCCCGTCCCCTCCGATGGTAAAGAGCATGTCGACCCCCAGCCGCTGGAGGGAATCCACAATGTCTGAGGCTTTTTGACCGCCCCTGGAAGAACCCAGGATGGTACCCCCGAACTGGTGGATATCCCGCACATTCTCAGGGGTCAGTTCGTGGTACGGATGGGGGTTGTCGGGGCCAAGGCCCTGGTACCCGTAAGGGATCCCTATGATCCTGGGCACCCCGTAAAAGTAATGAAGCGCCATGACCAGGCTGCGGATGACGTTGTTGATTCCCGGGCACAGCCCCCCGCAGGTGACAATGGCCGCTGAGGTGCGGGAAGGGTCAAAAAAGATTTTTTTTCGCGGCCCGGCCTTTTCCACGGTTTCCGGGGCACCCCCTTCACGCAGGGCCTGTTCATTGGGGGCAAGGGCCGGGTTAAAGAGCACGCGCTGCTGGTCCGTCACAAAGTTGAACAACTGGTCTCCAGCCTCACTGCTCAGGGGCAGGGGCGACAGGCGCGTGGCCTTTCCGAGGGAATATATTTTAAAACGGTCTGATGTCATGGAAAAAATCCTTTAAGGTGCGGGGGCAAGGCCTTCCCCGATCAGGGTTCCGGGCTGCCAAGCTCGAGCTTTTCGGCAAAATAATCACAGAAATCACGCATGGTCGCCGTCATTTTCTCATCCTGGGTCGCCTTGTAAAACGTGTCGGACATGGCCACGAGGGTCTGGTGGAAGAATACCTTCATCTCCTCGAGGGGCATGTCTTTGGTCCACAGGTCGATTTTGAGGGATTCGCGGGTCTTGTGGTCCCAGACGGAAAGGAGCATCGCCTTGGCCTGCTCATTGTCTATCCCCCCGTCCTCTGCGGACCAGGCAAGGGCTTCCGGGACCCGGTTTTCGTCCAGGGTTACGGTAAGGGTGATTTGCGATGTATGTAGTTGCTTTGGCATCTTATTTCTGGGGTTTGTAATTGGAGGCCCTGAAGAGTTCCTCCTCAGGGGTGGCGAGGAGCTCCGGCAGGCCCGGGTTGTTCTTTTCCATGTAGGCGCGCACGATCTGCCACCCGATAAACTGCCCGATGCGCCCCGGGGACTCGTTGTCCAGGAGCAGTCCGAATTTGCTGAAGGGGGCCGGATCCAGGAAACGGGGACCGAGTTTGCTGTCGGTGCTGTAGAGCAATTCGCCCTCGATAAAATACCTCCAGATCTGGTCCTCGTTCTCGCGGGCCCACGCGAGCTCGGAATCCGAATACCTGATCTTGACCGAATCCGGGGCCAGGGGCATCAACCGGTCCTTCAGATACAGTCCCTTGCCGTAATAGACCATCCGGGAGACAAAACTGCGGTCTGCCGGGGGGGGTACGATCCGGCGGTTAAATTCATCCGCCACATCACTGACGATAAACGCCGGGTCGAGCTCGGTGGCGATGTAGTTGGCAAGGCCCTCATAAAACTCATGCTCCGGCCCCAGGTAGTTATCCAGTCCGATCAGGAGGATGGAATCCGTGAGGATGACCCTGTTTCTGTAATCGACGTTGGAGGTTACCGTGAGCACCTTTGGAAGGGGGGTCCCGGGGAAATAATACGCCACGTGCTTGAAAAACAGTTCGAGTTCGGCCTCGTAGGGCTGGAAATCGGCAAAGGAGGTGCCCACCGCTTCCCTGAGCTCTATTTGCAGGGTATCGTTCATGGTTGAAATCCATACGGAATCTTCGTACTGTTCCGGGAAGAGGTAGGGGTACTCTGCCTTAAGGGCCGGCAGGTCTGCCGGGGTCGCCCGGTTGAAGATGCTGTCAAAACGCGTTACCTGAAGGGAAACGGGGATTTTGCGTATGTTTTCGGGGATTCCGGGTTCCGGCCCGCCGCACTGACTGATCAGCACCAGCAACACTGCGAGGGGAATCGTCCTGAGGAGCGGCCCAACTATTCGTTTCAAGGCTTTCTTATTTAGGGATCAGATGCTATTTTTACGGGACAAAGTTACCCTTTTTCCCATTCAAACCGAAGGCCCATGCAAACAGAAAAAGTAATTGCCCATATCGTAAACTGGCTGAAATCCTACGCAGAAGGGGCGGGGATGCGCGGTTTTGTCATTGGGGTTTCGGGAGGGATCGATTCTGCCCTTACCTCCACCCTGTGTGCCCGGACCGGGATGGAATTGCTGTGCCTTGAAATGCCCATCCACCAGTCGAAATACCAGGTGACCCGGGCGGCAAACCACATTTACTGGCTCAAGCAGCAGTATCCCAATGTTCGCTCTGAGTGGGTGGACCTCACCCCTGTCTTTGACGGGCTGCTGGAGGCCCTGCCCCCCGTTGCGGACGAGGAGGACCGGCTCATGTCCCTGGCCAACACCCGTGCGAGGCTGCGGATGACCTCCCTGTACTACTTTGCCGCCCTTGAAAAACTGCTCGTGGCCGGGACTGGCAACAAGGTCGAGGATTTCGGGGTTGGGTTTTTTACCAAATACGGGGATGGGGGGGTCGACCTCAGCCCTATTGCCGACCTGCTGAAAACGGAAGTGTACGCCCTGGCGGCCTCTCTGGGCATAAATGAGGAAATCCTTGCCGCTCCGCCCACCGATGGGCTCTGGGGGGATGACCGCACGGACGAGGACCAGATCGGCGCCACGTATCCGGAACTGGAATGGGCCATGGAGATGGATTCCAGGGGCAGGAAAGCCGAAGACTTTGAAGGTCGGGAGCGGGAAGTCTTCGAAATCTACAAAAGATTCAATACCGTTAATCGACATAAAATGCTTCCCATCCCGGTCTGCAAAATTCCGGAAGGGCTGAAATCTACCACTTAGCCAACAATCAGGGCATTATCTCGAAAAATAAAGGTCCTTTTCCGGTGCATCGGAAAAATATGGACAACTTTGTTATTCCCCTTAAAGCATGTGGTTTTACGGGGGTGTCTGTTACAGACGACTCAAAATTATCAGCAAAAGCAACTGAAAATGATCAAAGTAATCGTTGCGGACAACCACCCCATTGTCCGGCATGGTATCAGCGCACTTCTCAGAGGTGCAGAAGATATCCGGATTATTGGAGAGGTTCCCACCACCAATGCGCTCTTTCAAATGCTCCGCGACCAGGATCCGGATGTACTGATCATGGAACTGGACCTCCCTCAGATCAATGGAATAGCAGCCCTCAGGCATATAAAGGAGGAATACCCGGAGGTAAAGGTCCTGATCTTCAGCGGCCAGTCCGAAGACGTGTATGCCCTCAGCACCATAAGGGCGGGAGCCAGCGGCTACCTCTCAAAGACCTCAGATGCGGAAAACCTCACGGCCGCCATCAAAAAGGTCGCCCGGGGAAGCATGTTTATCACCAACGAGCTCGCCCAGCGCCTCGCCTTTGACCAGGGAAGCCAGAAACCTCGCCGCTTTTTCAGAAAATTATCCACCCGGGAAGTAGAAGTCCTCAAAATGCTGGCCACCGGCAAGCGAAACAAGGAGGTCGCCCTGGGACTGAACCTGAACGAAAAGACCGTGAGCACCTACAAGGCCCGGCTGATGAAAAAACTCAACGTGGACAACATGGTCGACCTGCTCCAACAGGCAAAGGCCCTGGAACTCTATTAAATCCTCTTTTTTTTGAAAATAATGGGTCCGCCCTCTCTGGGGGCACACTGGCTTTCGGCCCCTTCAGGAAAGGACCCGGTTCAGCTTGGTGCTCAGCAGCTTGTTTAGCTGCAGGTAATTGACGATTTCCTCGAGGATTTCCGTATGGTCCCCCATCACCTCCCCTTCCGTCTTCTGCTGCAGGGACTCAATGCGCTTTTTGATCAGGTAGCACCGCAGTGAGAGGATGGTTTCACTCACCAGCTGCCCCACGGAATTCTTCTTGGGCTTGGGGTAAATGTCCTTGCGCTCCCATTGGTGGAGCTGATACTTCTCCTCCTCCATCAGGATGGCGGTGATCTCGGATACCAGTTCCTGGTCCGGGTCGCTCATCAGGTCCTGCACATGGAATTCACCTTCGGCATTGAGCTTCTCGATCAGGGCGTAGTAGATCTTGCGAAAATGCCCGTGGGTGAGTTCGATCTCGTCTTCCTGCAGGTCGAGGTATACCTTTTCGAAAACACGGACCTCGGCCACTTCCGGCTCAAGGGTGAGTTCCCCTTTCTCGTTCTCCTTCAGGACCAGGTCTTCAAATTCCTGGGTTTCCCTCCCGTATAGCAACAACAGTTCGATGATCTTGCGTTCGAGTTCGTACTGCAGGTCTACACGGGATTCCTCAGGCATGGAAGGTACGACCTCCATGGGCGCAGGACCCGTAGCGCGTTGCTGGTCCATGGCCCTTTTTTTGCCCATCTGGGCAAGCGTATTGAAAAGGACCCCTTCCGACATGCCCAGCAGGGAGGCGCATTCCTGTATATAGATCTCCCGCTTGATCCGGTCCGGGATCCGGGCAATGCTCCCGACGATATCCCGAACGGTTTCCGCCTTTCGAATGGGGTCATTGGCCGCCTCTTTGGTCAGCAGGGCCGTTTTAAACTGTATAAAATCCCGCGCCTGTTCCTTCAGATAGGCCGCCAGGGCATCGGGGGAATTCCTGCGCGCAAAACTATCCGGGTCCTCCCCGGGTGGAAAGGTGCAAACCCGCACATTCATCCCCTCCTCCAGGATCAGGTCCACCCCCCTGAGCGAAGCCCTCAGGCCGGCTTCATCCCCGTCAAAAAGGACGACGATGTTCTGGGTCAGGCGGCGGATCAGGCGGATCTGGTCCGGGGTGAGGGCCGTGCCGCTGGAGGCCACGACATTCTCGATCCCGCTCTGGTGCAGCTGTATGACATCCGTATAGCCCTCGACCAGATAACAGACATCCTCCCGGGCAATGGCCTGTTTCGCCTGGTATATCCCATAGAGCACCTTGCTCTTGTGATAGATTTCGCTTTCCGGGGAATTGAGGTATTTGGCCTGTTTCTTGTCCGAGCTCAACGTCCTGCCGCCAAAACCGAGCACGCGTCCACTCATGGAGTGAATGGGAAAGAGGACACGACCCTTGAAGCGGTCAAACCGCTTTTCCTTCACCCCCTCCCCATTGCCCGGGCGTACGATGGTAAGCCCCGTTTTTTCAAGGAATTCGAGGTTGTATCCCTTTGCGAGGGCTGCGTTGGTGAAAACATCCCACTGGTCGGGATTATACCCCAGGCCGAAGTGCCTGATGCTCTGGTCCGAAAATCCCCTTTCCTTAAAATAACTGAGGCCAATGGCCTTCCCGGCCTCCGTATTCCAGAGGGTATCGGCGTAAAATTGCTGGGCAAACTCCGCGACCAGCATCATGCTCTCCCGCTCGCTTGCCTGCTCCTTTTCCTCGCTGGACTGCTGGGTTTCCTCTATCTCGATCTGATATTTTTTGGCCAGGTACCGAATCGCCTCGGGGTAGGTAAAATGTTCGTGCTCCATCAGGAAAGCCACCGCGTTCCCGCCTTTGCCACTGCTGAAATCCTTCCAGATCTGTTTTACGGGGGAAACCATAAAACTCGGGGTGCGCTCATCGGTAAACGGGCTGAGCCCCTTGAAATTGGAACCCGATTTCTTCAACTGCACAAAGTCCCCGATAACCTCCTCGACGCGGGCCGTTTCAAAAACTTTATCAATAGTGCTTCTGGAGATCAAGGGATGCCGTTTTAGGAGGGTAAAAATAACAAAAGCACTGGCGACAGAAAAGGAATACGGGAGCCAAATCAACAGGTCGCGGGATTTAGTACCTTTGAGGCAGCCATGGAAATAAATTTGCTGTTTATCCTGTTTTTCGGCACCCGTCCGGGAAAGGAAGAGGTG
>CAZUZE010000058.1:0-11131 GCA_964624565.1 uncultured Robiginitalea sp. | reverse complement strand
CGGTCATTGGCCCCCAGGACCTTCTTGGGGGAGGCGGCCCAGAGTGGCGGGGGCACGAACAGGGCGGCCGAAACCCCATACAAGCCGTTTTTGAGAAAGGATCGTCGCGTTTTCATAGAATGGTTTTTGAATGCTTTAATGTAGCGATTTTACGGACGGGCAAAAAAAAACACCGACATAATGCCGGTGTTTTTATTTCTGTTAGGAAAGCCTTACTCCTTTTCGGGGGTGTTGAGTTTCCTGCTCAGTTCCATTGAAATGGCCGAACGATCAAATTTCAGGCGTCCTGCCATGGTTTCGATGATACAGGAAAAATCCTTGTCATTGAGATCCACCACCTTGCCGTACAGGCCGCTTTTGGTGACGATTTTATCCCCTTTTTTCAAGGCTTCCGCAAACTTTTTCTCATCCTTCTGCCGCTTCATCTGGGGACGTATCATAAAGAAATACGCCACGGCGAAGATCAACATAAGCGGAAGGAACTGTCCTAAATCACCCATAGTGCGGTATGCTTAAAAGATGCCTTTATTAGTTGCCTGATACAGGGCCCATGGCGGTTGACTCGCCTGCTTTCGGCTGCACGAATGCCTTTATGCGGATCATTTCCTGGCCTTTTGCCGTATTGGTGCTCAGGGTAACGGTTTTGATCACCTGGTTCATCCCGGAACCGTTGAACTTCACGAGCATTTCACCCTTCTCCCCTGGCTGAATCGGCACATTTTTGGGGTAGTCCGGGATCGTGCACCCGCAGCTGCTGGTGGCATTGGTGATTATCAGAGGGGCTTCCCCAGTATTGGTAAAAACGAAGGTATGTTCCTGGGGGGTTCCCTGGGTAATCGTACCGAAATCAAATTCCTGCTCCTCGAAGGCGATTACAGGCAAGCTTTTTGCTGCGGCATCGCGCTCGGCAGCAACGGCCACATTCCCTTCATCGATTCGTTCAGAAGCTTTTTCCTTGCAGGAAACAAAGGCGGTAAGAGCCAGAACTCCAAGAATAATACTAACTTTTTTCATGATGACTTTTTTTAGATTGGTGCAAAATTAACGAATATTTGTTTACAATAGTCCCCTGCCCGTCTTTTTAAGCCGCCCGGAGGTTTTGTAGTCCTTGGTGAGTTTGTCCAGCACCCCATTGATGAAAATACTGCTCTTAGGGGTGGAGTACTCCTTGGCGATCTCGAGGTATTCGTTGATTGTGACCCGTTCCGGGATAGAGGGGAAATACAACAGTTCGGCTATTGCCATCTTCAGGAGAATGGCATCCAGGTCCGCGATGCGGTCCTTATCCCAGTTGGGCGTTTTCCCCTCCATCTCAGCCTCCAGGGCTTCTCCGTTGAGCAGGGTTTTTTCCAGCAATTCATCGGCAAATTCCTTGTCCTCGCTGTTTTTGAGCAGGGGGGGCAAAAAGAAGGAATCCGGTGACCCGGGTTTTACACTGCGCAACTGCTTGAGCAAATGCGTGTTCACAAGGGGGAGGTCATCTGACCAGGTGATTTCCTCATCTTCGAGGAATTCGTAGAGCTTGTCGTTCGGGGCAATGAGGTCCCTGAAAGCCGCAATCAGGAATTCCCGGTCGGCTTCATAGGATTCAGGGGTTTGTGCGTACTGCTCGTAGAGCTCGCTTTCGAGGATTTCCGAGAGGACGATCTTCACGTATTCCTCATTCAGGTACCACTGCTTTAACTTTCGTTTCTTAAGGGCTTCTGTGAGTTCGGGGTTTTCCGCAAGCTGTTTCAGGATGCGGT
The DNA here is from genome assembly GCA_964624565.1 of uncultured Robiginitalea sp. Taxonomy (GTDB): domain Bacteria; phylum Bacteroidota; class Bacteroidia; order Flavobacteriales; family Flavobacteriaceae; genus Robiginitalea. The sequence continues at coordinate 9,386 of CAZUZE010000058.1, read as the reverse complement.
TCTGGCTCAGACGAAGTGGGTTTCCCTTGTCCTGAGGGCCGGATTTAAGGTAATTGCGCGTGGCCTTCTCGGCGCGGTCCCCGGCCGTCAGGTATAGTTCGCGAAAAAGGGAAAGGATCAGAAGGTAGAGGGTGTAGGTCTGCCCGATGCTCCTGTTGAGCAACTCCTGTTGCCGCTCCAGCGACCCCCCGCTGCCAATGGCCAGGGAATAAATGGACTGCATTACTTTTACCCTGAGATGCCTTCTTGTTAACATGCAAAGAACTATGTGGTGGTATTCAGGGCCAAAAATAGCAATCTATTTTAAAAGGAGGGTAAAAAACATCTTATCATTCCTCTAACGTGCCCATCCGCACCAAACCCCTATATTTGCGATCACCATCAACAGGTCCGCACAGGGCCTGCCCGCCGAGGAATGAAAGAACTCAAGCATCTCAACAAATACTTCCGGAAATACTGGCTGAAACTGGCGGTCGGGATCCTGATCACCATAATAGCCAGGGTGTTCCAGCTCGTGATGCCCTCATACGTGGCCAAGATCATCGAGGTGGTTGAAAAATACCTGGCTGCCGAGCTCACCGAGACCGTGGCGCGCCAGCAGTTGCTGGAATACATCGGGATTATCATCGGGGCGGCCCTGCTCTCCGGATTCTTCACCTTCCTGATGCGGCAGACGATCATCAATGTTTCGCGCTATATAGAATACGACCTGAAAAACGAGGTTTTCGACCACTACCAGCGCCTGAGCCTGAATTTCTACAAGACCCACCGGACCGGGGACCTGATGAACCGGATCAGTGAGGACATCAACGAGGTGCGGATGTATGCCGGGCCTGCGATCATGTACGGGATGCAGACCCTGACGCTCTTCCTTTGCCTTGTCCCCCTGATGTTTATCAAGGCCCCTACCCTCGCCTTTTACGCCCTTGTCCCCCTGCCTGTGCTCTCTGTCCTCATCTACTGGATCAGCAGCATCATCCATAAACGCAGTACGCGGGTGCAGGCCTTCCTCTCGGACCTGTCGACTTTTGCCCAGGAAACCTTTTCGGGCATTTCCGTTATCAAGGCTTATGTGATGGAACCCCAGGTGAACAAGCAGGCCGAGGTGCTCTCCCTTGAGGGCAAAACCAGGAGTATGGACCTGGCCAAAGTGAATGCCTGGTTCTTCCCCATGATGATCCTCCTTATCGGGGTGAGCAATATTTTTGTGATCTACATCGGGGGCATTCAGTACCTGAACGGGGCCATTGAATCCAAAGGAACGATAGCCGAGTTTATCCTGTACGTGAACATGCTCACCTGGCCTGTGGCCATTGTGGGTTGGCTCACCTCAATAGTGCAGCGGGCCGAGGCTTCCCAAAAGCGGATCAACGAATTCCTGACCCGGAAGCCGGACATTGAGAACCACACCGCTGACCCTACCCCGATAAAGGGGAAAATCACCTTTGACCATGTGGGGTTCACCTATCCGGATACGGGAATTGAAGCCCTCAAAGATGTGTCTTTTGAGATCAATCCGGGCCAAACCCTGACGATCCTCGGGAAGACAGGTTCCGGGAAAAGCACCATCCTCGAGCTGATCCCCCGCCTGTATGACGTGAGTTCCGGACAGATCCGCATCGATGACGTGCCCATCGAGGACCTCAACCTCCGCTCCCTGAGGGAAGCCATAGGGGCAGTACCCCAGGACGCCTTTTTGTTCTCCGACACCATTGAAAACAACATCCGGTTTGGCAAGGAATCAGCCACCATGGAGGAAATAGAAAACGTGGCCAAAATGGCCGTGGTACATTCCAACATCGAAGGCTTTGCCAAAGGGTACCAGACCATCCTGGGGGAACGCGGGATCACCCTGAGCGGCGGACAGAAGCAGCGGGTTTCCATAGCACGGGCTCTTCTGAAGGACCCCACCATCTACCTGTTTGACGACTGCCTCAGCGCCGTGGATACAGAAACCGAAGAGGCCATTCTCGCCAACCTCAAAAAGGCCTCCCGGGGCAGGACCACCCTGATCGTAAGCCACCGGGTTTCCTCTGCCATCAATGCCGATAAGGTAATTGTCCTGGAAAACGGACGGATTATCCAAACCGGAAACCACGAGGAACTCCTGGGCCAGGAAGGCTATTACAGGGAGCTCTACCTCAACCAGCTGTCGGAGAAAGAAAGCTAGAAAAAGTTGCTGTTTTAGCATTTTTTTCACATTTTTGGTTCTTAACCCAACCGTTTCGACCCAAATGAGTGATAAAGATTTGCACGAGCAGGAAGAGATCCATTCCAAAGTAATGAGGGCTGGGCGCCGGACGTATTTTTTTGATGTGCGCAGTACGAAAGCAGGGGACTATTACCTGACGGTTACGGAGAGCAAGAAATTTACCCACGAGGACGGGTCCTTCCATTACAAAAAGCACAAGATTTACCTCTATAAGGAAGATTTTGAGGAATTCAGGGAAATCCTCAACGAAATGATGGATTTTATCATTGACGAGAAAGGGCAGGAAGTCATATCCGAACGGCACCAGAAAGACTTCAGGAAGGATTTTTCGGAAAACGGTTCGCTGGAATCTTCCGGCAGCAGCTTCACCGACGTGGACTTCGACGATATCTAAACCCCCGGGATAACCCCGCTACCTCCAGCAGGTTCATATTTTCCCGCATGGCTCCAGGGCGTCCCCAGGGCAGTGGGCCATGGGCAAAACTGCCGTCGGGGCCCGGGCACCCGCCATTCGGGGTCAGCGGAGTTTCACGTAGGCCAGGTTGTGCAGAAACAGGGCGAGGCAGAGGCCCAGGGCCAAGCCCCAGGGCAGGAAGAGTGAAAAAAGGACCCCACACAACAGATAAAAAACAGGAAAAGCCACCAGGCAGTACAAAAACCGGTAGGTGCTGGTAAATTCAGGCTCGGGCACCTTGTTTTTTGAGATCCACTTCCAGGGCAGCCAGACGGGTGCGTTCAGTATCCGGAACACTGCGTCCCACGCCCGGCCGGGAATTCCCGGAGGACCGGGGGATGGCACCCCGGGGAGGTCCCCTTTTGCAACCAGGGCATTGACCGCCGAAGGGTCGAGGAAATCCACTTCCGCTTTCCCGAGGTAGCCCTCCCAGCGGGTGTAGTCCGACTCCGGCGGAATATGGGTGGTCAGGGTCGTCAGGGCCTCGAAAGTGCGCTCCCTCAGCGGGACGAAATCAAGTTCCCGATCCTGCCCGGACCAGTAGGCGCGCGCACTGAAGGGATGCCCGAAGTACATGGCTACCCGATCGGGAAAATGTGCCCCGTCCTCATAATTCATCCCAACGGGCACTATGGCGATATCCAAACCGGGGTACTTTTCAAAACTCCGGGCGAGGATGCGCGTAAATCCCTTGCTGAGCGGCCTGACCTGACGCCTGAGGCAGTGGTTGGCCTCCGGAAACAGGAGGAGTTGTTCCCCCTGGGCGAAGAGTGCAGCACAGCGCTCAAATACCTCCTGGTTCCGCTCCAGGGTTTGCCTCCCGTCCCTGAGGCGGTAGATCGGCATCATTCTGAGGCCTTCAAAAATCCATTTCAGCACCTTGTTCCCGAACACGTCCGACCGGGTGAGGAAATAGGGTTTCCCCCTGGCAAATGCGGCGTAAAGCAAGGGGTCCATCAGGGCGTTCTGGTGATTGGGCAGCAGCATAACAGGGCCATTTGAAGGTACACGGTCCATATCCTCCATGCGGATTTCCTTGTAGTAACAGCGGAATCCGGCCCGGATAAGCCCCTTAAAGGCGACGTACAAAACGGCTTTCATAAAACAGATTCCTTCCTGACCGGGATGCCCCCCCACAACGCAGAGAGGGCCAGGCCCGAGACCAGGTGCCAGATTCCCCAGAACGCAGCGATTAGGGCCATGCCCCCCAAACCTTCGAAAAAGGTGAAAATCAACAACAGGCCCAGGCCCGAATTCTGTATGCCCGTTTCAATGGTGATGCTCTTCACATCGCGCAGGGGCAACCTCATCAGGCGGCCGGAGGTATACCCCAGCAGGAAGGCCGCAAGGTTGTGTATAAGGACCAGGACAAAGACGAGCCCGACGTACTCCATGAAGATATCCCGGTTGTTGTAAAGGGCCACAAAGATCAAAAAGATGAAGAAAAGGAGGGAAACCACTTTGAAGATCCTCGCCATTTTGGAGGCCAGTCGGGGCTTCCAGTTGCCGAGCAACATGCCGGCCACCAGGGGCACCCCAAGGAGCAGTGCCACGAGCCGTACCATTTCCCACAGGTCGATTTGCACATCGGTGAGCAGGGCTGCCGAGGGTCCGTAAAGGCTCCCCCAGGTCTGCAGGTTCAGGGGGGTCATCACCACGGCAAGGAGGGTGGCTATAGCGGTAAGGCTCACCGACAGGGCGGTGTTGCCGTCACTGAGGTGTGACATAAAGTTCGAGACATTCCCTCCCGGGCAGGACGCCACCAGGATCATCCCCAGGGCAAAACTCGGCTGCGGCTGCCACCACCAGACCAGAAGGAAGGTCAGGGCGGGCAGGAGGAGGAACTGGCAGCATACCCCGGTGACCACAGCCTTCGGGTTGCGGAGGATTTGGCGGAAATCCTCCGGCCTGATCTCCAGGGCAATCCCGAACATCACCAGGGCCAGGGCGAGGTTCATCGTCCACAGGGCCTCGTTGTCAAAATTGATCCGGAGCTGATCGATCTGTGTTTCCATTCACTTCAGCGGTCTATCCTGAGCTTCCTGATGATCTCTGCGGGGATGTTTCCGGAATAGGCACCGTAGGCATCCACCAAAAGCCCTTTGTGACCGTCCGAGGTTTCGATGGCGTAGAGGATGGAATTGTCATCGGGGTTGCTGTCCCCTTCAAACCGGTAAAATGCCACGACCTCCAGCTCCCCGGCCGGATAGATACAGGACCTGCGTTTGTTCTCCAGGCCGCTGTCGCAGTAATTGAGGTCTTCATTAAACCCCATGGACTGCAGGTCCGCAATGGCTACCGAAAGGGAAGGATAAGACTTTTTTGTTTTCAATCGAAAGTGGTTTAGGGAAACCTCTATGAATGGAGAAGATAGGGAGTCTTCAAGGAATTTACAAGTATTTAATACCTTTAGGGAACCTTAAACGCACCCCTATGGCCAGGACACCCAGTACGATGCTCCCCCTGGGCACCAAAGCCCCGGACTTCTCACTGCCAGATACCGTAAGCGGTAAGACGCGCTCCTTTCGGGACCTCAAAGGGCAACTGGGTACGGTTGTCATGTTTATCTGCAACCATTGCCCCTTCGTAAAACACGTCAACCCGGAACTGGTCCGGCTGGCCCGCGACTATTCAGGCAGGGGGATTGGCGTGATCGCCATATCGAGCAACGACGTGGAGAACTACCCGGAGGACCACCCGGACCGGATGCGGGAAACCGCTATCTCGGAAGGGTACCCCTTTGCCTATCTCTATGATGGCACCCAGCAGGTCGCCCGCGATTACCAGGCCGCCTGCACCCCGGATTTCTACCTCTTCGATGCAAAGGACCTCCTGGTGTACCGCGGACAACTCGACGGATCCCGGCCCGGGAACGATGTCCCGCTGACAGGGGAAGACCTTCGAAGGGCCCTGGATTGCCTGCTCGATGGGCGTCCGGTACCGGAAGAACAAAAACCCAGTATCGGCTGTAACATCAAATGGATGGCCGGGTCCTCCCGGTAAACGGAAGGAAGTAAGGGCTATATCCCGGATCGAAGCGCCCGATCAATATGGGCATAATGGTGGTTTCCATGCCAGACATAGCGCCCCACGTTCTCCTCAAGGGTCGTAAACCCGCTTTCGGGGTGCCTGAAGCCCCTTTTAAGCTGCTCCCGGTCCAAACGCCTCAGCAGGAATACGAGTTTCCGGTGGACGGCCGCGAGGTGTTCCAGGGACAGGGCTACGGGTCCTTCCCGGGCATCCGAGAGGGAGGCCCAGGCCTTTTCGTCATACACTTTGATCATTGGCTGCTCCTCGGTAAGGGCCCATTTAAAGCGGATATAGGAATTGTGATGGCTGTCGGCGAGGTGGTGTACCACCTGCCGGATCGTCCAGCCGCCCTCCCGATAGGGGGTATCCAGTACATCTTCCCCCAGGGGCTTCACAAGGGCCGACAGGCGGGCCGGAAAGGCCTCGAGCTCATCGATCCAACCCGCAAGATCCGCATCGGAGATGGGATCCGGCGGTTCGAACAGGCCAATCGGATACCTCACTACATCGGGTTGCCCGCCTTCCATATAAAATTTCGTTTACGAAACTCCTTCAAGGCTTACGTCAAACACCAGGGCTGCGTCCGGGGGAATCACCCCGCCGGCTCCACGGGAACCATACGCCAGATTCGAAGGAATAATAAACCGCGCCTTATCCCCTACCCCGAGGAGGCCGATACCCTCATCCCATCCGGGGATCACCTGCCCTGTCCCGAGTGAGAACTCGATAGGTTCATTCCGCTCAAACGAGCTGTCGAAAACGGTCCCATCCAGGAGGGATCCCCTGTAGTGAACGGCCACACGTTGTCCCCTGGACGGTTTTTGTCCCCTGGCCGCCTCGATAATCTTGTACCTGAGTCCGGATGCTGTTTTTTCGAAACCTTCGGAAAGGGCCTCCAAACGGGCTTCCATAGCCTCACGCTCGGCCGCCAGGCGCGCTTCCCTGCCGTTGCGGAAAGCCTCAAAGGCACCGGTGGCGTCCCAGCTTTCGGCCTCCGGTCCGACGCGCAGGATTTTTACGGACTCTATTTTGTCCCCCTGCTTAATCGCATCCACGACCTCCTGACCTTCAACCACATGCCCGAATACCGTATGCTTCTGGTCCAGCCAGGGGGTTGGGACATGGGTGATAAAGAACTGGCTTCCGTTGGTGCCCGGCCCGGCATTTGCCATGGAAAGGACGCCGGGGGCATCGTGCCGCAGCTCCGGGTGGAACTCATCGTCAAATTTGTAGCCGGGGTCGCCGGTGCCCGTACCCTGGGGGCACCCGCCCTGAATCATAAAATCCGGGATGACCCTGTGGAAGGTCAGGCCGTCGTAATAGGGCTTCCCCTCCCCTCTGGCCTGGTTGGAAAGCGTTCCCTCGGCCAGCCCGACGAAGTTACCGACTGTCCCGGGGGTCTTGTCATGCGTCAGTCGCAAAAGGATGTCCCCTTTGGAGGTTCCGAATTTTGCGTAAATACCATTTTCCATGTGCTGTGTTTTGCGGGCAAAGATACGCAAAACAACCCCTTTGAGGAAGTGGGCCGGCTTACTGGCGTCCCCCCAGCGACTTTGAGGAGGTAAACCCGTACCGGTCAACCAGATAGACAAGGCTGGCCATGGCAGCCGCCCCCAATTCAAGCTCGCGTTTGTTCACGGCTTCGAAAGTATCGGTCTCCGCATGGTGGTAGTCGAAATACCGCTGGGAATCGGGACGCAGCCCGGAAAGCACCAACCCCTGGTCCTTCAGGGGGCCGATATCCGCCCCGCTGCCCCCCCGGGTAAACTGGTGCACGAGGTATGGTTCAAAAAGGGCCTTCCAGGAAAGCACTTTTGCAAACTCCTCCTCGCTGCAATCAAAAGAAAAGCCGCGGGGCGTAAAGCCCCCGGCATCGCTTTCGAGGGCAAAGAGGTGCCTTTCGTTCTTTTCCCTGGAAACTTCTGCGTACTTCTGCCCGCCCCTCAGGCCGTTTTCCTCGTTCATAAACAAAACCACCCGGATCGTGCGCCTGGGCCGGTAACCCACTTCCCTGAGCAGGTTGAGCACCTCCATGCTCTGGACACAGCCTGCCCCGTCATCGTGCGACCCGTCCCCCAGGTCCCAGGAATCGAGGTGACCCCCCACAACAATAATCTCGTCAGGCAGCTCACTGCCGCGGATCTCCCCGATGACGTTGTAGGATTGCACATCGGGCAGTTGCCGGCAGTTCTGCCTCAGGAAAAATTGAATGTCGGGATTCAGTTTAAGGGTGGTGCTGAGCAGCTCAGCCCCATTGGTGCTGATGGCTGCCGCCGGAATGCGCTCCGCAAGGGGTAAATCCCCGTAGCTCATGGAACCCGTATGCGGATAGTCATCGAGGCGCAGGTTCATCGAGCGGACAATGACGCCCGCCGCCCCGTACTTCGCTGCTTCGGCAGCCCCGGAATAGCGCTGGTCCACACATCCGGAGTAGGCCTCAAAGGTATTGATCAGGGTTGGGTCCATCGGTCGGTTGAAAAATACGATCCTCCCCTCGATACGGCCCCGGCCCAGTTTGGGCAGGTCCTCCACCCCCTGGACTTCGACCAGGGGGGCCTTCAGGCCGCCCACCGGGGTGGCGACAGATCCGCCCAGGGCGCAAACAGGGACATTGTTGGTTACCCCGGGTTCACTTTCGAAATAAGCAAATTCCGGGGTGCCCCTGACCCACTTGGGCACCATCACCGGCTGCAGCCAGACCCGGTCGAGGCCCAGCGCCTCCAGTTCCTTTTTTGTATAGGTAACCGCCTGTTCCGCCTGCACGGAGCCCGAAAGCCTTCCGCCGATCTGGTTCGAAAGGTAATTCAGCCAGTCGTAGGACTTCCCCTTGCGCAATGCCGTAGTATAGACCTCTTGCAGCATTTGTATATCATCCTGCTGAGCAGATCCGGCCGTAATTGCAAGAAGTATCGCGGCCATGGCCAGCCGTTTTGCCCGGGAGGTCCCCGGTTCGCATAAGGTTAAAAGGTTTCGGTACCTCATTTTATCAGTGCTCTTTTTTTAATTCCCTCCGGTACTGCTCAATGTGCTTTTTGATCTCAGGATCCAGTTCCGGTTCCTTGATATCATCGTACTTCCCGAGCAACTCCAACAAAATGCTCGCCACGATAAGCCTGGCCCCTTCCTTGCTGTCCGAGGGAATGATAAACCAGGGGGCGTGGTCCCTCGTGGTCCGGCGGATGGCATCCTGATAACACGCCTGGTAGGCATCCCAGTAAGCCCGTTCATCGAGGTCGTCAGGGGAAAACTTCCAGTTCTTCTTCGGAAGCCTCAGACGCCTGAGCAGGCGTTGCCGCTGCTCTTCCTTCGAAATATTCAGGAAGAATTTACAGACCAGGGTCCCGTTCTCAAAAAGGGTTTGCTCAAAATCGGCAATCTGGCGGAAGCGCCGGTCCCAGAACGCCTCATCCACATCCTCCACCTTGAGGACATCGGGAAGGTACTCCCCTAGAATATATTCGGGATGCACCCGGGTCACCAGGACATTCTCGTAGTGCGTCCTGTTAAATACCCCGAACTTGCCGCGGGCTGGCAGGGCGATGTAATGCCGCCACAAAAAATCGTGCTTTCGCTCCAGCTCGGTGGGCACCTTAAAACTGTGCACGACCACCCCCCGGGCATTGAAGTCCTTGAAGACCTCCCGGATCAGGGAGTCCTTGCCAGCGGTATCCATCCCCTGCAGGCAAACGA
>CAZUZE010000057.1:0-11164 GCA_964624565.1 uncultured Robiginitalea sp. | reverse complement strand
GAGGCAGAACGCCAGCGGATCGAGGCCCAGGGGAAAGCGGACGCAAACCGCATCCTGAGTGCCTCCCTGACGGACAAAATCCTCCAGGACAAAGGTATTGACGCCACCCTGCGCCTGAGCGAATCGCCGAATGCCAAGGTCATAGTCGTAGGTTCCGGGGAGTCCGGACTCCCGATTATTTTAGGAAATAATTAATAGGGGATAGTTTTTGAGTTTCTAAAACTATCGCTTATTTTTGAATCCTTATGAAGCAAAAAGGAACACACCATCATTTTTCTATCAGCGCTCAGGCGTGGTAGGGAAGATGTGTCGTTCATTCATCATATTCCGCAGCCCCGTTTGAGTGATCAAACGGGGTTTTTTATATCGTAAATTTGCAACTCATGGAACGGATTAAAATCGCTGTCCAGAAAAGTGGACGATTAAATGAGGATTCCCTGAATATCCTGAAAGACTGCGGGATTTCAATCGACAATGGAAGGGATCAGCTACGCGCCCTGGCCCGAAACTTCCCAATGGAGGTGTTCTACCTGCGCAATGGGGACATCCCGCAATACCTCCGCGATGGGGTGGTGGATATTGCCATCATTGGCGAAAACATCCTGATCGAGAAGGGAACGGAAATCCCCGTTGTTGAGAAACTGGGTTTTTCAAAATGCAGGGTCTCCCTCGCCGTTCCCAAAAATGTAAAATACAAGTCCCTGGAAGATCTGCAGGGCAGGCGCATCGCGACTTCCTACCCCAATACGGTCCTGCAGTACCTAAAGGACAAAGGGGTGGAAGCTGATTTGCACATCATAAACGGATCGGTGGAAATCGCACCAAATATCGGCCTCGCGGATGCTATTTGCGATATTGTTTCCAGCGGCAGCACTTTATTTAAGAACAACCTCAAGGAGGTGGAGATCCTCCTGCACAGCGAAGCGGTCCTCGCGCTTTCGCCGAAAGCGGGGCCTGCCCAGGAGCGGATCCTGGAGCAATTGAGGTTTCGCCTGCGGTCGGTCCTGGAAGCCCGGAACAACCGGTACGTGCTCATGAATGCCCCGAACGACAAGCTGGATGCCATCATTTCCCTTTTGCCGGGCATGCGCAGCCCTACCGTGCTGCCCCTGGCGGAGAGCGGCTGGAGTTCCATCCATACAGTGATCAACAAGGACAGGTTCTGGGAGGTCCTTGACGAGGTAAAGCGCGAAGGGGCAGAGGGCATCCTGGTATGCCCTATTGAAAAAATGATCCTATGAACGTAAAATCAGCAGCTATGGATTGGGTACACCTGCCCGAAAGGGACCAATGGGAGCCTTTGCTGAGGCGCCCTGCCGAGGATTCAGGGGCCCTGGAGGAACTCGTGCAGGGCGTTTTCGAAAACGTGCGCTCAACTGGGGACCAGGCCCTGCGGGCCTATACGGAAACCTTTGACGGGGTAAAGCTGGAGCGTATCCGGGTCTCCCCTCAGGAAATTGAATCGGCTGCCGAAAAGCTCCCGCAGTCCCTGAAGGATGCCATTGACCTCGCCTATGAAAATATTTACGCCTTCCACAGCGCCCAGAAAACCGGGCCGGTCCAGGTCAGTCCGCGGCCGGGGGTAACCTGCTGGATGGAGATGCGCCCCATCAGCCGGGTCGGGTTGTATATCCCGGGGGGGACCGCGCCTTTGTTCTCCACGGTCCTGATGCTCGCCATTCCAGCCCGGATCGCCGGCTGTCAGGAGGTCGTACTATGTTCACCTCCGGACCGGAAGGGCAACCTGCATCCGGCGATCCTCTATACCGCCTGGCGCTGCGGGGTGACAACGATCTGCAAGGTAGGCGGGATACAGGCGGTGGCCGCCATGACCTATGGGACCGAAAGCGTTCCCCAGACCTATAAGATATTCGGCCCCGGCAACCAGTATGTGACTGCTGCAAAGCAGTGGGCGACCCGCCTCGGCGTGGCCATTGACATGCCGGCAGGGCCCAGCGAATTGCTCGTTGTGGCCGATGGCACGGCTGTCCCGGAGTTCATCGCCTCCGACCTGCTCAGCCAGGCCGAACACGGGCCCGACAGCCAGGTCCTGCTGCTGACCGATGATCCGAAATTGCAGGAAGCTGTTTCTGCCGCCCTGCAGGTGCAGCTTGAGCAACTGCCCAGGCGAGACATTGCCCGCGCGGCCATAGGCAACAGCCGCGGGATCGTGCTCAGGGACCGGGAGGAACTCGTCGATATGGTGAACGCCTATGCCCCGGAGCACCTGATCATCGCACACAGGGAAGAGGCCTATTTGTTGGAGCAGATACAGAATGCCGGATCGGTATTCCTGGGGAATTATACGCCGGAAAGCGCCGGGGACTATGCTTCGGGAACGAATCACACCCTGCCGACCAACGGGTACGCCCGCCAGTACTCAGGGGTCAGTCTGGGAAGCTTCACCAAAAGCATCACCTACCAGCGAATCGACCCACAAGGCCTGGCGCATATTGGCCCGGCGGTGGAGACGATGGCCCGGGCAGAAGGCCTCGAAGCCCACGCGATGGCGGTCACCCTGCGCCTTGAGGCCCTGAAAAATGACGCGACATAGCTTCTGAAATGGAAAAGGAACGATTTCTTGAAATGCTGGTCCGGCCTGCCGTCCGGGCACTTACGCCCTATTCTTCCGCCAGGGATGAATACGACGGCCCGGGAGGTGCCATGATCTTCCTCGATGCAAACGAAAACCCGTTTGACAATGGGGTGAACCGGTACCCGGATCCCCACCAGCGGGTACTGAAAACGGAAATCGCCCGCTTCCGGGGCGTTTCTGAGGATCAGATCCTTCTGGGAAACGGAAGCGATGAGGTTCTGGACCTGCTTTTCAGGGTGTTCTGCGAGCCCGGAAAGGATTCGGTGATCACCCTGCCACCGACCTATGGGATGTATGCCGTCCTTGCAGGCATCAATGCAGTGGAGAATATAAAGGTCCCGCTGGCCTCCGGTTTTCAGCCGGATGTCGGGGAGATCCTCAAAATGGCAACCCCCGAAACGAAGCTCCTCTTTTTGTGCTCCCCGAACAATCCCACGGGCAACAGCCTGGACAAAGACCGGGTGACTGCCCTGCTCGAATCGTTACCGGGCCTGGTCGTGATCGACGAGGCCTACATCGATTTTGCCGGGGACGGGGGGTTCCTCCCCCTTCTCAATGCCTATCCGAACCTGGTGGTGACACAGACCTTTTCAAAAGCCCTCGGCCTGGCGGGAATCCGCCTGGGGGTATGCTTTGCCTCCCCCGGGATCATTGGATACCTCAAGCGCATCAAACCCCCCTACAATGTGAACGAGCTCACCCAGCAACGGGCCCTGGCGGCCCTTACCGCCCCGGAAAAGATCGATGAGGAAATCCGCAGTATTAAAGCCGAGCGCACCCGGCTCGTAGAGGGGCTGGCAGGCATTCCCTTCGTCAGGGAACTGTTTCCCACTGATGCCAATTTCGTGCTCGCCCGCGTGGATGACGCCCCGAGGCGCTATCGCCAGCTGCTCGACCGGGGCATTGTGGTCCGGGACCGCTCCTCCCAGGCCGGGTGCGCCCATACGCTGCGCTTTACGGTGGGGACCCCTGAGGAGAACACGGCGCTGCTAAACGTTTTATCAACCCTAGAGACCTGAGAAAGCGATGAAAAAGAAACGCGTATTGTTTATCGACAGGGACGGGACCCTGATCCTGGAGCCAGAAGACCAGCAGATTGACGCCTTTGAAAAACTGCAGTTTTATCCGGAAGTATTCACCTATCTGGGCAGGATTGCGAGGGACCTGGATTTTGAGCTGGTCATGGTGACCAACCAGGACGGCCTGGGTACCTCAGCCTTTCCCGAAGCGGACTTCTGGCCTGTGCAGGAGTTCATCATGCGCACCCTGGAGACCGAAGGGATAGCGTTCAGGGAGGTCCTGATCGACCGGACCTTCCCTTCCGACGGGGCGAATACCCGAAAGCCCGGAACAGGCCTCCTGACGGCCTATTTTGGCCCGGAATACGACCTGGGGGCCAGCTACGTGATCGGGGACCGGCTCACGGATATGGAGCTCGCCCGGAACCTGGGGGCGAAGGGGCTCTTTATAAACAACGCCACATTCCTTGGGGAAGGGGAGGTCAAAACCCCGAAGGAGGCCCTAAGGGAAGTAATCGCCTGGGAGGGGACTTCATGGAAGGGCATTTATGAGTTCCTGGCCCTTGGCAGGAGGGAGGCATCCTATTCCCGGAAAACCGCCGAGACCGATATCGACATACGCCTCAATCTGGACGGTACGGGAAAGAGCGATATCCGCACGGGGTTGTCCTTCTTTGACCACATGCTGGACCAACTGGCACGGCACGGCCAGCTCGACCTCTTTATAAGGGTTGCCGGGGACCTGCACGTGGATGAGCACCACACCATCGAAGATACGGCCATCGCCCTGGGAGCAACCGTGGCAAAGGCCCTGGGGGATAAGGTGGGGATTGAGCGGTACGGCTATTGCCTGCCCATGGACGATTGCCTGGCCCAGGTAGCCCTGGATTTCGGGGGGCGTCCCTGGCTCGTCTGGGACGCGGAATTTAAGCGCGAAAAAGTAGGGGATATGCCCACGGAGATGTTTATGCATTTTTTTAAGTCCTTTTCGGACAGCGCCCTGGCAAACCTGAATATCCGGGCGGAGGGCACCAACGAACACCACAAAATAGAGGCGATTTTCAAAGCCTTTGCAAAGGCCATAAAAATGGCTGTTATCAGGAACCCGGACAAACAGATACTCCCGACAACCAAAGGAATCCTATAAGCGGCTGACATGGATCTAGTCATTGTAAATTACGGGGCCGGCAATATTCAGAGCATTCGCTTTGCCTTCAACCGGCTGGGCCATGACCTGGAGCTCAGCGCGGATCCCGGGCGCATCCGAAGGGCCGACAAGGTGATCTTCCCGGGGGTGGGAGAGGCTTCGAGTGCGATGGAAAAGCTCAAACAGGCCGGCCTGGACGAGGTGATTCCCCAGCTGCAGCAACCCGTCCTGGGGATATGCCTGGGGATGCAGCTCATGTGCCGCAGTTCGGAGGAGGGCCCGACCCAGGGTCTTGGGATCTTCGACACTGAAGTGGTGCGGTTTTCCGACGGGGTAAAGGTTCCCCAGATCGGGTGGAACGGGATTCGCGAATTGAAATCCCCGCTCTTTGAAGGGCTTTCGGAAAATGAATACATCTATCTCGTCCACAGTTTTTACGCCCCCATGTCCGGGCAGACCATAGCCGTGAGTGATTATGGAGGCCCCTACAGCGCTGCCCTGGGCAGGGATAATTTCTACGGGGTGCAGTTCCATCCGGAAAAAAGCGGCAAGGCCGGGGCCCGGATCCTCAGTAATTTTCTTAAACTCTGAATGAAGCATGCGGATCATACCAGCGATAGACCTGATTGACGGCAAATGCGTAAGGCTCACCAAGGGGGATTACGCGACCAAAAAAATATACAGCGAAGATCCACTGGAAATGGCGAAGGCCATCGAAGGGGCCGGGTTGGGTTACCTCCACCTTGTCGACCTCGACGGGGCGCGCTCGGCCCACATCGTAAACCACAAAGTCCTGGAGCGGATTGCGGCCAACACAACGCTCAGGGTGGACTTCGGAGGCGGGATCAAATCGGATGAGGATGTCCGGATCGCATTCGAGAGCGGGGCTTCCCAGGTTACCGGGGGAAGTATCGCGGCCTCCGATCCCGGGCGCTTTCTCAGGTGGCTGGAAACCTATGGGCCGCAGAAGGTGATCCTGGGCGCCGATGTCAGGGACGGGCTCATTGCCGTGTCCGGGTGGCAGGAGGCCACGGGAAAAAAGCTGGTCCCATTTGTCTCCGGGTTCCAGAAAAAGGGGGTCCGCTATGTCGTTTGCACGGACATCGGCAAGGATGGCATGCTGCAGGGCCCGGCTTTTGCCCTTTACAGGGAGCTCCTGAAGAAAACGGCCATCCTGGAAACAAGGGTCGGTATGAGCGGGGTGGAGGATATCGAAAAACCCGGGATACACCTTATTGCCAGCGGGGGGGTGAGCAGCCTGGAGGACCTTCGCGAACTCAGGCAGATGGGCTGTGAAGGGGCTATTGTGGGCAAGGCCCTGTATGAAGGGCATCTTGCGCTGGACGCCCTTCAAACCTTAATACAGGAGGAATGGATGAATTAAGCACGAGCCTGAGCGGGGAATTCAGGGAGCAGGCCGCGGTCCGGATGCAGGAATCCCTGGATAAGATACGGGGATGTCTGGAGGTCCTGGACGACCGCGCATTCTGGTACCGGCCCAATGAGAATTCGAACGGGGCGGCCCAGTTGCTCCGGCACCTCAGTGGCAATATCGGGCAGTATATCCTCAGCGGATTGGCCGGGGCCCCTGACCTCAGGGACCGGCCTTCGGAATTCGGCCCCGCCGGCCCCGAAGGCCGGGAGTCGATCGAATCCCGGTTTTTTGAAGTGGCCGCGGCTGCCATTGAACATATTCGAAACGTGCCCGAAGCGGACCTGCTGGTCAGAAGGCGTGTACAGGGCTTTGATTTATCGGGGGCGGGCATCGTAGTGCACGTGGTGGAGCACCTGAGCTACCATACGGGACAGCTCGTGTACCTGACAAAACTCCTTTGCGATATCGACCTGGGCTTTTATCGGGATTTTGACCTGAACCAGAAAAACGAATAGGCATGCTGACCAAAAGGATCATTCCCTGTCTGGATATCAAGGACGGCCGCACGGTCAAAGGGGTGAATTTTGTCGATTTGCGCGATGCGGGGGATCCGGTGGAGCTGGCAGAGCGCTATGCCATGGAGGGGGCAGATGAGCTGGTATTCCTGGATATTTCGGCCACGGAAGAAAAGCGCAAAACCCTGGCCCGTCTGGTGCGGCGGGTCGCTGAGCGCATCGACATCCCGTTTACCGTGGGAGGGGGCATCAGCTCGGTGGAAGACGTGGATGTGCTGTTGCACAACGGCGCGGATAAGGTTTCCATCAATTCGGCAGCGGTTCGCAACCCCCTGCTGATCGACCGCCTGGCGGCAAAATTCGGTGCCCAGTGCATCGTGGTCGCCCTGGATGCCAGGCGGTTGGGAACGGAATGGAAAATACACCTTATCGGGGGCAAGGTTCCCACGGATGTCGGCCTGTTTGCCTGGGCCCGCGAGGCAGCAGAGCGGGGGGCCGGGGAGCTGTTGTTTACCAGCATGGAGCACGACGGGACAAAAGGGGGCTTCGCCAATGAAGCCCTCAGTGAACTCAGCAGTGTGGTTAACATCCCGGTAATTGCCTCCGGGGGGGCGGGTACCATGATCCACTTTGAAGAGGCCTTTACAAAAGGAAGGGCAGACGCCGCTTTGGCGGCCAGTGTCTTTCACTTTGGCGAAATCCCGATCCCGCAGCTGAAACGATTTTTAAAGGACAGGGATGTCCCGGTACGCATTTAAAGCCAGCTTAACTATGGAAGAACTCGATTTTACAAAAGGGGCCGGCCTGCTGCCGGCCATCGTACAGGATGCCACCACCGGCAGGGTGCTGATGCTGGGCTATATGAACCGGGAAGCGCTCGAGAAGACCCAATCCTCGGGGATGGTCACTTTTTACAGCCGTTCGAAAAAACGCCTTTGGACCAAAGGGGAGGAGAGCGGGAATTATCTCAGGTTTCGGGAGGTCAAAGCGGACTGCGACAGGGATACCCTGCTCGTGAAGGCGGACCCTTCCGGGCCGGTGTGCCATACGGGAACCGATACGTGCTGGGGGGAACCCAATGAAGGCACCGGGTTTCTGGATCAGCTCGAGGAAGTGATCGCTTCCCGGAGGAAGGATGGCGAATCCGGGACTGCCCGAAACAGTTACGTGGCCTCCCTCTTTGACAGGGGGATCAACAAAATTGCCCAAAAAGTAGGGGAGGAGGCCGTCGAAACGGTTATCGAGGCCATGGATTCCGAAGACGAACGCTTCCTGGACGAATGCGCGGACCTCGTGTTCCACCTGATGGTACTGGTTCAGGCTAAAGGATTTATGCTAAAAGATGTGGTTTCCGTACTCCGGGCCCGGCACGAGGCACCCCGTTAA
Organism: uncultured Robiginitalea sp.; assembly: GCA_964624565.1. GTDB lineage: Bacteria > Bacteroidota > Bacteroidia > Flavobacteriales > Flavobacteriaceae > Robiginitalea. Next base: position 3,126 of record CAZUZE010000057.1, on the reverse strand, counting down.
GGTTTCTTAATATTTGCACCACCTCTGGCAAAAGTCGTATTTTTAGGTTGCTATGAATACAAGACTAGGTTTCCGGTTCACATCCTACCAGGCGGCAGACAAATCCCCATTCGAGAAGCTCTTCGACATCTTCCAGGAACTGATCACCCATACCTCGGGCGATGTGGAAGAGGCCCTGGACTGGCTGCGCGAGCTCGACAAGGAATACGAGCTCACCGATGAAGACTATACCATTGACGACTTTATCGAAGACCTGAAGGCAAAGGGGTACCTGAGGGAAGAACTTGACTTCGGACCTGAAGGCGAAGGTGAGGGCGAACCCGGGGACCCATCCCTCTCGATGACGGCCAAACTGGAGCGCATGCTGAGGCGCAGGGCCCTGGACCAGATTTTCGGCAAGCTCAAACGCAGGGGGAGCGGGCAGCACCGCACCGGGAAATCCGGCCTTGGGGACGAACATACGGGGGATTTCAGAACCTATCGTTTCGGGGACAGCCTGGAGCAAATCTCGATGACCGAAAGCCTGCGCAATGCACAGGTGAACCACGGAATGGATGATTTCAGGCTGGAGGAAAACGACCTGGTGGTGGAAGAAACCCACCACAAGGCACAGATGAGCACGGTGCTCATGATCGATATCAGCCACAGTATGATCCTCTACGGGGAAGACCGGATAACCCCGGCCAAGAAGGTGGCCATGGCACTTACAGAGCTGATCACTACCCGGTATCCCAAGGACACCCTCGACATCCTGGTTTTCGGCAACGATGCCTGGCCCATCAGCGTCGGGGAACTGCCCTACCTCAAAGTAGGCCCTTACCACACCAACACCGTGGCCGGCCTGCAGCTGGCCATGGATTTGCTCCGGCGCAAGCGCAACACCAATAAACAGATCTTTATGATAACCGACGGGAAGCCCTCATGCCTGAGGATGCCCGACGGCACGTATTACAAGAACAGCGTCGGCCTGGACGACTACATAGTGGAGAAGTGCTATACCATGGCAAGCCAGGCCCGGAAATTGCACATCCCGATAACCACCTTTATGATCGCCAAGGACCCCTACCTGATGCAGTTTGTCAGGCATTTTACAGAGGCCAACAAGGGCAAGGCCTTTTTTACAGGACTTAAGGGCCTTGGGGAAATGATATTTGAAGACTACGAACAAAACAGGAAAAAGCGTTTAAGAGGCTAAACAATGTGGAAGCTATGAGTGACAACATCCAAAAATCCCCTGACATAAACACCTTTGGCGAACTCAAAAAATCAGGGTATGCCCCCAGGTCGATACGGGATGAGCTCAGGGAGAACCTTATAAAGCGGATCAGGGAAGGGGCGCCCGCATTCCAGGGGGTCTGGGGGTATGAAAACTCCGTGATCCCCCAATTGGAGCAGGCCATCCTCTCCCGCCACCACATCAACCTCCTCGGGCTGCGGGGACAGGCCAAAACCCGGCTCGCCCGCCTGATGGTGGGCCTGCTCGATGAATGGATCCCCGAAGTGGCCGGAAGTGAGATCCACGATGACCCCTTCCACCCCCTTTCGCGCTATGCCCGTGAAGTACTCGCCGAAAAGGGAGACCAGACGGAAATCAACTGGGTGCACCGTTCCGAGCGGTTTTATGAAAAACTGGCCACCCCGGACGTCACCGTGGCAGACCTCATCGGGGACGTGGACCCGATAAAGGCCGCCAACTTAAAACTGTCCTACGCGGACGACCGCGTAATCCATTTCGGGATGATCCCCAGGGCGAACCGGTGTATTTTTGTCATCAACGAACTCCCGGACCTGCAGTCCCGGATACAGGTTTCCCTTTTCAACATCCTCGAGGAGGGGGACGTCCAAATCCGGGGATTCAAGGTCCGTCTGCCGCTCGACGTGCAGTTTGTCTTTACGGCCAACCCGGAAGACTACACCAACAGGGGCAGTATCGTCACCCCCCTCAAGGACCGGATCGGGTCCCAGATCCTGACCCACTATCCCCGGGACCTGGAGACGGCACGTCGTATTACCGCCCAGGAGGCTGCCCTGGTGCCGGCCCAGGAAAAGGGCATACGGGTACCGGAACTGGCGCGGGATTTGCTGGAGCAAATTTCCTTTGAGGCCCGAAAAAGCGAATACGTCGACAAGAAGAGCGGTGTCAGTGCGCGGATGAGCATCACCGCCTATGAGAATTTGCTGAGCACCGCGGAACGGAGGATGCTCAAATCGGGCGACAGCACCACCACCGTTCGGTTAAGCGATTTTATGGGGGTGCTCCCGGCCATCACGGGAAAAATAGAACTCGTCTACGAAGGGGAACAGGAAGGGGCGGACAACGTCGCCCAGATCCTTGTGGAGGAGGCTGTGAAGACCTTGTTTTCCACCCATTTCCCTGAGATCAAGAAATTGCAGCGAAAGGATGCGGAAACCCCTTATGACGCCGTGATAGCCTGGTTTTTTGAATCCGATGGGATTGACCTGATGGATGACCTTCCCGATGCGGAGTACCGGGGCATCCTCGAGCAGATCAAACCACTGAGGGAACTCGTGAGAAAGCACCTCCCCGACCTTGGGGAAGAATCCGTTCCCTTTGTTCAGGAGGTGGTGCTCTGGGGCCTGGAAGGATTTGAGAAATTGAGCAAAAGCAGGATTTCCGAAGGCTTCAGGTTTCGCGATTTGTACGGGAGCTATATCAGCGGCCTCTAAGGTGCGAAATCGAAAAAGCCCCGGATAAGACCGGGGCTTTTTCTTGCCACAACACAAGAATACCGGCTATTGCCAGGAATTCATATTTTTATCGATCTGATCAAATTCGTAGGAACCCACAAGGGCCTTTCGCTGAAAAAAGCTCAATACGGTCAGCCCGACGAGGACCACCTGCAGGGCGAGGATCAGGAAGCCGACGGGCAGGAAGGTTTTCGGGATCAGGTAGGACTGGTACTGCTGGTAACTCATCAGGATGTAAAGGGTGTCAAAACACTTAAAAATATAGACCAGCAGGACGGCGTACATCCCGTACTCGACATTCCGCATAACCGGGTCGGGGTATTCGCCCTCCCTTATTTTAAAATTCACAGCATAGAGGAAGACAAAGTGCAGGATGCTGATCAGGGGGAATATGTAATTGTCTATTTTAAGGAAGTA
>CAZUZE010000056.1:0-11409 GCA_964624565.1 uncultured Robiginitalea sp. | reverse complement strand
AGGAATTCATAGACCATGTTGGTGTGCCCCTGCAGGAGATCACGGTCGTGGAATACGAGGAACAGCGTGCCATCATAGTGCTGCAGCGCTTCCTTCAGAACCTTTTTGGAGGGAATATCCAGGTGATTCGTGGGTTCATCCATCACCAGCACGTTAAAGGGCTGCAGGAGCATTCGGGCGAGGGCCAGGCGGTTGCGCTCCCCTCCCGATAGCACCTTTACGGGTTTATCCACCTCATCGCCCCGGAAGAGGAAGGTCCCCAGGATGTCGCGGATTTTCGGGCGTGTCGCCTCGGAGGCGGCCCCGGTCATGGTATCGAGGACTGTGAGGTTCCCATCCAGGTGGTCGGCCTGGTCCTGGGCGAAATACCCCAGCTTTACATTATGCCCGAGCTTGCAGGTGCCCCCGTGCTCCAGTTCCCCTACGAGGATGCGGGCGAGGGTGGTCTTTCCCTGTCCGTTCTGGCCGACAAAGGCGATCTTGCTCCCCCGCTCGATCAGGAGGTCCACCCCGGTGAGTACGGATTTCTGGCCATAACGCTTGGAAACCCCTTCGACTTCCAGCACCACCTTGCCGGGTTGCACGGAGACCGGGAAACGGACCCGCATCACCTGGTTGTCCGTCTGGTCCACCTCGATGCGGTCCATCCGGTCCAGTTTCTTGATCAGGGACTGGGCCATGGAGGCCTTGGTGGATTTTGCCCTGAATTTTTCTATCAGCCGCTCGGCCTGCTGAATCTCGCGCTGCTGGTTTTTCTGGGCGCTGAGTTGCTGCTGCCGGATCTCCTCCCGAAGGGTCAGGAATTCCGAGTAGGGTTTGCCGTAATCGTAAATCCGGCCCAGGGAGATCTCGATGGTCCGGTTGGTGACCTGGTCCAGGAACATCCGGTCGTGGGAAACCATCAGCACGGCCCCGGGAAACTGCCTTAAAAAGTCCTCCAGCCAGAGGATGGAGTCGATATCCAGGTGGTTTGTGGGTTCGTCCAGCAGGAGGAGGTCGTTCTTCTGCAAAAGGAGTTTGGCCAGTTCAATGCGCATACGCCAGCCCCCGGAAAAGGTATCGGTAAGCTTCGAAAAATCGGATCTTTGGAACCCGAGGCCCAGCAGTACCTTTTCAGTTTCCCCTTCGTACTGGTAGCCGCCGATGAGCTCATAGCGGTGCGTAATATCGCTCAGGGAAACCATCAGCTCGTGGTACCCCTCGCTTTCGTAGTCCTGCCGGGCTGCCAGCTCCCCATTTATCCGGTCGAGCTCCTTCTCGAGGCTGCGGATCTCCCCGAAGGCCTCGTATGCCTCCTCGAGGACACTTACGCCCTTCCGGAATTCGAGGTCCTGTTTCAGGTAGCCAATGGAAATCCCCTTGTCCTTTGAAATTGTCCCGGATTCAGGGAGCATTTCGCCTCCCAGCAGCTTGAGAAGGGTGGACTTCCCGGCCCCGTTCTTCCCGATGAGCCCTACCCGGTCCCCCGGGTTGAGCCGGAAGGAAATGCCTTCAAAAAGGATTTCACCCCCGAAAGAAACCGAAACATTGTGCACATTTAGCATGGATCCTCGCTTTGGAATACCGGCATGCCCGGGATTTCAGAATGCAAAAGTCTTAAAAAATACCGGAACTACCCTCAGGAATGATTTTCAAACTTGAAAAAGCGGCGCGAAAAACGGGCGCAATCCATGGACTCCGGCAGGGGTTCCCCGTGCAGGATTCTGTCCGCGAGGCAACGGGCAGGGTAAGGGGCGCTCAGCACCCCCCTGGAGCCCATGCCGTTGATGACGTACAACCCGGCGTATTTGGGATGCCCGCCCACAAGGGGGCGGCGGTCAGGTACTGTCGGGCGGATTCCGGCCCGTTGCCCGGTGACCTCAAAATCACATCGTATCAATTTGCGCAGGCCCCTGAGGAGCTCCTCCCGGGCGGCATTGGTGGGTTCCGGGCTGTGGTCCCTGCGGGCATAGGTGGCCCCCGCCAGATACCGGTCCCCTCCCAGGGGGATCAGGAAAATCCCGGCTTTTAAAACCCGCTCCTCCCTCAGGCCGGGGGCATGGATCTCGAGCAATTCCCCCTTGGTTCCCTGGAGCGGGAGGTAGTTGAAAAACGGATTTGCGCGCAGCCCATAACCCTCTGCAAAGATGATCCCGTCGACCCTGAGCCCCTGGTAGGAAACCCCGTCCTCCCCCATTGCGACCTCCCCGTAGTCAAAGCCCTCCTTCCGGAGGCTTCCCGTCCCTTCCAGATACTTCCTGTACGAATTGAGCAGGCGGGCGGTCTGAATGCGCCCTGAGGAAAGGACCTCCCCGAATCCGAAGGGGGCATCTACCCCCTGGTTCGTATTGGACAGGAGTTTAAGGGAGAGGAAGTCCGAAAGCCCGGGCTGGTCGGCTGCCTCGAACCATTTGTTCTGTTCCTCAACCGTGGCAAAACGCCGCAGCACCTGTAGTTTGTCGTCAAAATGCCCGTCGAGCTTATCCTCCAGCGACCGGTAAAAAGGCAGTGCCACCTCCATCAGGCGTTTCCCTTCCCATACCAGATTGAATTGTTTCAGGACAACGGGGTTGTAGAGGCCCCCTGCCACCATGGAAGCCTTTTGGGAGGCATCGTCAAAAACCGTCACCTTTTGCCCTTCCCCAAGGAGCGTTTCGGCCATCGCCACGCCTGAGAGCCCGGCGCCCACCACAAGATAGTGTCCCATAAGGGCAAAGGTACTGAAGAATCGGACAGATGGGTATCAAAAAAACAACCCCGGAAACAGTTCCGGGGTTGTACAACTTATGAATTGGAAAAGGGGTTTAATACGCCCACATATCTTGTTCGCGATCGCGGATAGTCTCCTTGATCCGGCTGGCTTCCAGCAATTGGAACAGGGCGTTGTCCGCGATGTAATCCCGGATCTGCCGGTCCCCGTGCACGTTGTCCTCCTTGTAGATCACCGCGTTGAAACGGCGGGCGTTCAAGAGCATGTCAAACGAGATCGGCATGGCGGAATTCCGCGAATTGAACACCTTGGCATCGTGCAGGATTTTCCGTGCGCTTGGATACCAAACCCAGAACAACTCCACCAGGGCATCTTCAGGGGCCATGGATTCATCGTCGATAAAGTTTACGTCGGGGGCCACAGGGGCGATCCCAAGCAGGCGGTATTTCAGTTCGCCCATCCGCTTGTCGAAATACCAGATCCCCTTGATGCGGTATTCCACAATATCAGCAGCATCCAGCGCCCGGCTGTTTACGTATTCCGGGGAGAGTTGCTCGCCTGCGTTGAGCTGTTCATATCCGAGGTCCGTGGTGTCCACCTTCATCAGTGTAGCCTCAAGGTCCTGGTACCTCCGCTTTTCGGTGAAATAGGAATCGACATAGACATCCTCCAGGTTCCCGTTCTTGATGTTTTTCATCAGGACGTGGTAGAGCGACCTCCGGTCCGATCCGATATCCACCGTATCGACGGGATAGTAGAGTGGGAAATTAACCCGTTCATCCAGATCGATGGTCTCCCATACAGTCTTGGACCAGAGGATATCCCTGTCATCCACATAGCCGTAGTCAAGCGGTGCATCGTTGTCGATATCCTTCTGCTCCTGAGTCCGGATCCCGATTTGCTCGGGCTTCTTGGCGTTCAGGATATTGGCCTGTGAAAATCCGGATACCGGAAGCAATGCCGCAGCGCCGATTATAAAAATGTTTTTCCAATTCATTGTTTCAGTTTCTTTAAAACCGGTGCAGTTTTCCAGCAGGAGCACTGCACCGGATCTATTGATAAACACAATCCTATTGCGTGATCTCCACTACAACCGGAGACACTTTCTTCAAATTATAACTCTTGTTGTTGGTAATCTCTGCCTGGATGTCAAAGATCTGAACAGCATCGCCCCGTTTGGCACGTGCGAGCGCGCTCTTGGCCCTCGAATCCAGTTTGTTTCCATTGACATCGACCGTAGGTTGTCCGGGAACCTTGAACTTGAATCCCTTCACATTGAGGTTCAGGTCAAAGTCAAAGTCCTCCAGCACGGCTCCGACCGTTGAGATCTCCAGGTTCTTACGCGGCATGCGCACACTCCCTGTCTCACCCCGGATCGCTCCGGTAGGCCTTGGGATATCCTTGATCCGGAATTCGGATTTGGTCGAAATACGCTGTCCGTCAGGCAGGGTACCGGAAGCCGTAATGGTCACCGTACGGCCCGTGCCCGGGTTCATCACGTAGTTGCTTCCCTTGCGCTTGGTAAGGCCATCAGCCGAGGCGCTCACCTTGTTGTCGGGAATTCCGGGGATGGAGATGGTCATCGGGTTTGAAACACCGCGGTATACCACATTCATCTTATCCGCGGAAATAACCGCCGCATTGGGTTTGGAAATGGTGGAAAAGGAGTTCTTAACAGGCACTTCCTTCTCCTGGCCATCCTGCATGTAATAGAGGTTACCCGTGATCTCATGGTCGCCCGGGTTACCGGCACCGATGAGCATTTTCACCCCTCCGTCCTGCAGTTCATAGTCCTTCCCTTCGGCCAGTTTACGACCGTCCAGGCTGAGGTCCGCGCGAACCGGCTTGGCCGATTTGTCCGTCTTTCCGAGAACGATGCTCCCGTTGAATTTATCCCCTGAGTAGAAGGCCGATTTCTCGGTCTCCAGCAGTGTGGAAAAATTGGAAAGGGAAATCTGCTCGGTCAGCTCGCCCTGGAGCATCGCCTTGAGCGCATCTTCCTCGGTGGCTTTGATATCAGACTGCAACACGCTGAACTTGGTCAGGGAAGCAATCAGGGGAAAGCCCTCAACATGATAGTTGAGCCAGTCTACTTTTACACCGTCCCGGCGGGTTACCTTGCCGTTTTCATCACCGGTCTGGAACCGCTGTGCCAGCTCGCTGGTCACATCCGGATACTTGTCGCCCAGGATTTCTGTAACACTGTTGCGATAGTCGCGGATCCGCCTCATGAATTCTTCCCCTTCAGCAGATAATTTATCGCCCTGGAAGAACTTCTGGTCGAGGTAGTCCGACTTGTCCATGACCTCGTAATCCGTAGGATCTTCGATTTCTTCGACGAGGGACCGCTTGATGGTTTCGATATAATCGTAGTACTCCTGGGAGAGGACCTTGATTTTCTGAGCATCCTCATAGAGGGCTGCGTACTTGATCGCGTCCTCTGATGCTTTGGTTTCCAGGCCTTCGAGAAACGCTGTATTGTTCTCGGCGGCCTTGGTGTTGGAAGCTTCCAGCCGTTCGTTCAAAAGACCGAAGGCGGCAAGAACTTCCTTGCTCATATTCAGCGCCAGCATAGCGATGAAGATCAAATACATAAGATTGATCATCTTCTGACGCGGTGACTGTTTTCCTGATGCCATTTTTTCTAATTAGTTGTTAGTAGTTACTTCGATTTGGGAATTGCAAGACAAACAACTGAATTAGTTCCTGTTCATCGCGGACAGCATACCGCCGTAGACGCCGTTGAGCGAAGACAGGTTGCTGGCCAGGGATTCCATTTGGTCCTTGAGGGCTCCGGCGTTCTGAACGACTTCCTCATTGATGGAAGCCTGACGGCTCGCACTCTCAAGTTGCACTTTGTACAGGCTGTTCAGAGATTCCATCTGAGTGGCGGCCTCTGCCAGTTCCTGAGAATATTTCTGGGTGGATTCGATAGCATTCGCCGTAGGGGCGATACCCTTGGCAGCACCTTCGAAATTGCGGATGCTTTCCCCGAGGCTGCTCATCAGCTCGGAATCGATATTGGCCTCCCTGAGGAGTTCATCGAGCTTCCTGGAAAGGAGCCCTTCCGCCTCCTGGGCTTCGGCAGCCTCGTTCAGGCGTCCCTGTGAAGATCCGCCAGCGAGTTCCGGGTAAACCAGGGACCAGTCGTATTCGTCGTCCACAGGCTCAAATGCACTGATGGCGAAGATAAGGGCCTCTGTAATAAGACCTATCGCGAGGAGGATGCCACCGTTGAGCGGGCCGAATTCCCAGTGAAGGATCTTGAACAGCGCCCCGATGATAACGACCGAAGCCCCAAGGCCATAGGCCATGTTAAAGAGTTTTTTTGTTGATTTTGACTGTGCCATAATTAAGAATTTAAATAGTTAAGTTTAAAGGTAAAAATTGCAGGTTTGGTTAAGGTTTCTATTGTATAACGAACACGTTATTCTATGTTATTGGGTAGAATCTTCTTCTCCCATGTAATCCTGTACCGTGCGGAAGCCGATATAGCTCCGCGCAGAATCCTGGTATTCGTAATCCCTGGTGCTCACCTGGAGGAAGTACGCGACATCCTTCCAGGACCCGCCCCGGATAATCTTGCGGCTGTTGTCCTGTGAATCCGCATTTGGGTTCATGGTGGACGCGTAGTTATAGGACCCCTGGTAGAAGCTGGAATTCGTCCATTCGGAAACGTTCCCAGCCATGTTGTACAGGTTGTATTCGTTGGGTTCGTAGGATTTGGCCTCTACCGTGTAGAGCGCTGCATCGGCCGCGTAATCCCCGCGCTGGGGCTTGAAGTTGGCCATAAAGCATCCCGTATCACTGATTACATACGGGCCACCCCACGGGTATGTCCCCCCTTCTATACCGCCGCGTGCTGCATACTCCCACTCCGCTTCCGTCGGAAGCCGGAACTGGTTGACAAACTGCCTGCCACGGGCGCGCTGGTCGTCGTTTTTGAACTTGGTCCTCCAGTGGCAGAACGCCTTGGCCTGGGTCCATGACACCCCGACAACCGGGTAATCACTATAGGCATCATGCCAGAAGTAATCGTTGTGCATGGGCTCGTTGTAGGAATACTCAAAATCTCGGATCCAGACAGTGGTATCCGGGTATACGGCGGTTTCCTCCTTACGGATAAAATCCCTGCGGCGCCCCTCTTTGGAACGGGCAGCTGCCTCGATATCCATCCAGGAATACTGGTATTTCAGTTTGGTGACGTCCAGGGTGCGCTGGCCGTTGTAGGACTCTTCCTCGGGAAGGTACATGGAGTCCACCATCACCTCGGCGTAGTACTCGTCGGGGTATTCAGAGGTATCCCAGATCAGGTCCTCATCCCAGTTCAGGGCGCGACCCTCGTACAGGTTGTCCCCAAGGCCGACGTAATTGTCGAGCATGTACTTGTCGTAGACCGAGAGGTCCGCGGTATCTGCATCCTTGAAGGCATACTCCCCGATTCCTCCGTCTTCCGGGGTGATCCCCAACTCATCTGCCAGGATGGCGAGCTTGGTCCTCACTACAGAATCCTTGACCCATTCGACAAACTGCCGGTATTCGCTGTTGGTGATTTCCGTATCGTCCATATAAAAGGAGCGAACGGTAACGGTCTTGGTCGGGGCGTTGAGTGCGTCGGCCATATCCTCTTCACTCTTACCCATAATAAAAGACCCCCTGGGGATGAGCTCCATCCCGTAAGGCTTTTCCGGATGCCATTGTTTACCCTGCACTCCGACCAGTTCCCCCCTGGTTTTGGAGCCACAACTGCTGAGTAAAAAAACAAACGCTATAGATGATAACAATAGCTTTTTCATACGTAAGGTTAATTTCAATTAAGACTGGTAGACTGAAATGTCAACGATTATTCACTAAAACTAAAAATCGAATAATTTATTGTACGCTTCTGCCCGACGGCCATAAATAAATTTGGTTTAGTTAAAGCCTTTTCGATAGGCCTTGAACCACCTTTCAGGGATATTCTGGTTGCAAGCATCCAAATAGTCCCGTTCGGTGCATGGTAATAACGCGGGGGAGTTTGATTTAGGATATACGATGGTAAGGTTAGGCACTTCCACCCACCATCTTTCGGTAAGAGCACTTTTGAAGAATATGAGTTCTTCGGATTCACAGGGAACCAGGTATTTCGTAAAATCGGGGTCCGATTCAGCGGGCCGCTCGATAATACTGAAGTTATGTCCCTCCAGGAAGTACCAGATCATCTGGGCGACCAGCTGGAAAGACTGCATGTTATTCTCGATTTCGAAGATGCCGAGCAGGGAGATGGAATCCCCCATACCGGCGTACCTGGCAATGGCACAAATTTCCCGCCCGGTAAAGCCGTTGGGCGAAAAGGAATCCGGCATCCCCATCTCCAGGGCGCGGATCGCCCTTGCGTCGATACTGACCAGGTGCGCATTCCGGACCACGGGCTCTGCCAGGGAGATGTCCTGCGCAATTTCACCCAGGCGGTAGGCGTCAAAGAACAACCGGTCCATCAGGTCGATTTCCTCCTGGGCATTGAAGTAGGTCTGGTAGCCCAGGTTTGAAAAATTAAAAAGGTTGTTCGGTTTGTCCGTGATGATCCGGCTCATATAGGTATTGGAGGAAATCAGTTCGTCCTCCACGCCAAAATCAAAGCGCGAATCCACGGAAACCAGGTTTATCATCTCATGGATCCCGTCAAAAGCCCTGTAACAGGGAAAGGTCAGGTCCTGGGTGGCACCTAATATAATAGGTATGATTTTTTCTTCGAGGAGTTCGGCCGAAATCTGCCTGAGCACGAAATAGGTGTCCTCGACAGATTCCCCTTCCTCGATATCCCCGAGGTCTAGGATCGAATGGTCCCAGTTGCCCCGCATCAGCTTGTAGAGCTGTATCCGGATCTGGTCCAGGTCCAGCCTGTGCGGTTTCTTCTCGAAGGCATTCCGGGACTCGTAGACGCCGATAAGGGCAAAAGTAGCCCCGGCGAGGACCGGCAGCCCTTCCCGGTCGGTATGTTTGTAGATGTGGTGACCCAGTGCCTGGGAAGGCAAGAGTTCGCAATGCGCCAGAACGCGTTTGCTTACGGGTTTTAAAAAATCAAAAGCCATGTGCTCCTACCCCTTCCTCCTGGTTTACTTTTTCTTTTTTTTGCTGCCCAGCAGCTCCTTTGCCTGTTCAAGACTGACACCCAGCGGATCCACATCCTTGCTCAGGTCCACCCTGGTCCTTCCCTTGATGATCTGATGCCTGCCCCAGCGGCCCTTTTCAATCCGGATCTTTTCCTCCGGCCATTCCCGAACGAGCTTTTCCGCTTCCTTTTTCTTTTTCGACTCGATAAGCTCGGCGATATCCGCTTGGCTCAGGTTGTCGAAATCGTACTTCTTGCTCACATTGACGAACATGCCATCCCATTTTATAAAGGGCCCGAACCGCCCTTTGCCCCGGGTCACTTCCTTCCCCTCGTAGGTGGCGATGGGCGCATCGGCCTTTTCCTTGGACCTGATCAGGGCCTCAGCCTCCTTCAGGTCGATTTCAAATACACTCTGGTCCGGCTCCAGGGAGACGAATTTTTTGCCATACCTGATGTAGGGGCCGTACCGGCCAACGTTGGCCTCCACTTCTTCCCCCTGGAATTCCCCTAGTCGCCTGGGGAGTTTGAACAGGTCCATCGCCTCTTCATAGGTAATGGTGTTGATGGACTGGTGGGGCAGCAGGCTGGCAAAGAGGGGTTTCTCCTCCTCGTCGACCGTTCCGATCTGTACCATGGGGCCGAAGCGCCCGAGCCGGGCAGCCACCTGCCGGCCGGTTTTCGGGTCTTCCCCCAGGATGCGCTCCCCGCTCGCGCGGTCTGCATTCTCCTCCACTTCGGCCACATTCGGGTGGAAGTCCCTGTAAAAGTCTTTCAGGACGGACTGCCAGTCCTCCTCGCCCGTGGCAATATCGTCAAAATCCTTTTCGACTTTGGCTGTGAAATTATAATCGAGGATGTTCGCAAAATGGCTTACCAGAAAATCATTTACGATCAGCCCGATGTCCGTAGGCACGAGTTTTCCCTTGTCGGAGCCCACGATTTCGCTAAGTTCCTTTTCGGCTATCCCGCCGGATTTGAGCACAAGCTGCAGGTATTCCCTGGGGGTTCCCTCCACGCTGCCCTTTTCGACATAACCCCGGTTCTGGATCGTGGAAATCGTCGGGGCATAGGTAGAAGGCCGCCCGATCCCGAGTTCCTCAAGTTTTTTGACCAGGGAAGCCTCCGTATACCGGTAGGGCGGCCTTGAGAACCGCTGTGTCGCGGTAATGGCATCCGGGGAGAGCGCCTGTCCGATGGAGAGTTCCGGCAGCATCCCGTCCTGGTCCTCGGACTCCTCTTCGTCCCGGCCCTCGAGGTAGACCTTCAGGAATCCGTCAAATTTGATCACCTCGCCCTTGGCGCTGAACTCCGAGTCGTTTTTGTTATTGGCAATCGCCGCCTGGGTCCGCTCGAGCCGTGCATCGCTCATCTGGGAGGCTAGGGTCCGCTTCCAGATCAGCTCATAGAGCCGGGCCTGGTCCCGCTCCAGGTTCGGGCTCTGCAGCCCCATATCCGTCGGGCGGATGGCCTCATGGGCCTCCTGGGCCCCTTTTGATTTGGAACTGAATTTGCGCGTCTGGCTGTACGACTCCCCGTAGTTCCCTACGATGGCATCGCGGGCGGCCTGCAGGGCCTCCCCCGAGAGGTTCACGCTGTCGGTCCGCATATAGGTGATCAGCCCGGCCTCGTAAAGCCGCTGGGCCACCTGCATGGTCCGGGAAACTGAAAAATACAGCTTGCGGGACGCTTCCTGCTGCAGGGTGGAAGTCGTAAAGGGCGGGGAAGGAGATTTGGTGGCCGGTTTGGTGTCCAGGCCTGCCACCTTGAATTCGGCATCCTTTAGTTCTTCGAGCAAGGCGCGCGCCTCTGAGGCGCTGGCGTAGGATTTCCCCAGACGGGCGCTGAAGACTGCGCCTTCCGCCGTACGGAAATCTGCGACCAGCCGGAAGCTGCTCTCAGGGGTAAAGGCCTCTATTTCGCGCTCCCGTTCCACGATCAGCCGAACCGCCACCGACTGCACCCTTCCGGCAGAGAGCCCCGGTTTTATTTTCTTCCAAAGTACGGGGGAGAGTTCATACCCCACGAGCCGGTCGAGGATCCGCCGGGCCTGCTGGGCATTGACCAGGTTATAGTCGATGCTCCTCGGATTTTCAATGGCCTTCTGTATGGCGGATTTGGTGATGGAGTTGAACACAATCCGCCGCGTTTTGTCCAGGTCGAGGTCCAGGGTCTCCGCAAGGTGCCATGAAATGGCCTCCCCCTCCCGGTCCTCATCGCTGGCCAGCCAGATCAATTCCGCCTTGCCGGCCAGCTCCTTAAGTTTCTTTACCAGCGCTTTCTTTTCCTTGTCCACCACATATTTCGGGACAAAGTTGTTGTCCACATCCACCCCGAGCTCACGGGAGGGCAGGTCGGCGATATGGCCAAAACTGGAAGTCACCTTAAAGTCCTTCCCGAGGAACTTTTCAATGGTCTTTGCCTTTGCGGGGGACTCTACAATTACCAAATTTTTGGCCATGTTTCCGGATTTTGGAAAACAAAAGTAGGGCAATTTTCTGATTTGTGTGCCCGGCAGCCACAGGGCCGGGCAAATAAACTTTGGCAATCCGGGAGAAAGCGACCTAGGAATTCATCTGCTCCCGACCCCTTGATTGCCAATAAATAATGCGTATTTTATGGTCCGAAA
>CAZUZE010000055.1:4824-11631 GCA_964624565.1 uncultured Robiginitalea sp. | reverse complement strand
CATACAGGGGCAGGGCTTCCTCCGGCCTGTTTGACTTCAGGAGGCGTTCTGCCTCGGTGATATATCCTTCGAAAGAATCCATCAATGGAGCGTTTTTAAAGATTTCCTGTGTTTTTCAGCTGCCTGCCTGCAAAAATCCACAAAGGCCGGACGGGAGATTTCCTCATACTGCATGGCATCGACCCGGACGGTTTCCTTTTGCATATCGATCAGGCGGATTCCCTTTCTGCGGAGCTCCGCGATCGCCAAGGTGATGGCGAGAGCACCTGCTCCTGATTCCCTCCCTGCGGTGTACTCCCCAAAACAGAGGTTTCCGAGGCAAATACCGAAAAAACCACCGGCCAGCTTCCCCTCATGCCAGATTTCCTGGGCATGTACCATGCCATTTTCAAACAGTTCGGTAAAAATGCGAAACATGCGCTCGGACAGCCAGGCAGGCCCCATCGCGTCCTGTATGTTGTACGTCTGCTGGCAGAGGCGGAGCAGGGCTTCAAAATCCGTTCCTACCGAAGTTGTGAACCCATCGGGCAGGATGGGGTCCTGATAGGGAACGGTATCCGTCTCCAAAACCAGCCTCGGATCAGGGGACCACCATTTGACATGTTTCATCGGATGGTGCCAGTAAAACACGCCGCTTTCATATCCCCGGACCAACTGGGCGGCGGTCATATCCCCCCCAACGGCGAGCAGGCCGTCCAGATCGGCAAAATGCGCCGGCGGAAAACCCGTCTCCCCTTTTTTAAGTTCGAAATAAGGCACGCCAGTTGGGAATTAGGTCCGGACTTCCCCGGGATTGAGTTCATCGAGTTCGCCCAGTTGCCGCAGGACCTCGAAGGTCTTGACGGCTTCTTCTTCATTGACAACGGCGATGGCAGCCCCTACATGGACCATCACGTAATCCCCCACCCCGGCCTGTGGGACCAGCGTCAGGTTGACCTCCTTGACCACCCCGTCAAATGAAACCCTCCCCAGTCGGAAGGTCTCATCCAGCGTCTGGGTTATTTCAATGAGTTTTCCGGGAATTGACAGGCACATATCGCGTTATGTTTTAGATTCAGCCACCTGATTTTTCAGCCACTCATACCAGGCCTCCATCCCCTGACCCGACGTGGCCGAAACCTCGAAGAAAATCAGGCTGGGATTCACCTGAAGGGCGTAGTCCCTGACTTTTTTGACATCGAAATCCAGGTAGGGCAACAAGTCGACCTTATTGATGATGCATACATCTGAGGAGTGGAACATGTCCGGGTATTTAAGGGGTTTGTCCTCCCCTTCCGTGCAACTGATGATTACCACCCGTTTCTTTTCGCCCAGGTCAAACATCGAAGGGCAAACCAGATTCCCAACATTTTCGATCATCAGGATGGAATTTGGCTTCATCCCGAGTTGTTTTACCGCCTCATAGACCATATCGCTTTCCAGGTGGCAGCCCTTGCCTGTATTGATCTGGATGACGGGGACATCCAGGGCTGCAATGCGGTTGGCGTCATTGACGGTTTGCTGGTCCCCTTCAATCACATAAAAATCCAGGGAATCCTTAAGGTCCCCCAGGGTACGTTCCAGCAGGGAAGTCTTCCCGGAACCGGGGGAACTGACCAGGTTGAGCGGGAGGATGTTCAGGGCTTCGAAATAGCCCCTGTTCCGGGCGGCCATCACGTCGTTGTGTTGTAATATATCCTGTTCTACCTCCAGAATTTTCTTATTGGGCGCAAGGGTTGTCCCCTCCTGGTGGTGATGGTGGTGGTGGCCGTGGTCATGGGCATGAACATGGTCGTGGTCATGGGCATGATCGTGATGGTGGTGGTGCCCGTGGTCGTGGTCATGGACATGATCGTGATGGTGGTGGCCATGGGAATGGTCATGGGCATGTGTGTGCCCTTTAATACCTGTTCCCGGCATGAGGATTCTGACTCCCCCTTCTTCGCTTCCGCATCCGCAAGTTCCGCACATAGTACTCTTTATTGTATTGGTTAAACAACTTCAAGGGCTTTCACCCGTAATTCCCTGCCCCTGATGATGGCCTTCAGGTTGCTCCTGCACTCCGGGCAGGCGTCAAAGTATTTCTCGACGTCAAACAGGGTGTCGCAATCCATGCAGCGCGCCTGCCCCTGAATCACCTCGATCTGCTTTTCCGCCTGCTCCAGCACCGTGTCCTTTACGGCCAGGGGCCAGACAAATTCCAGGGACCCAAACTCGATACCTGCGAGGGTCCCGATTTCAAGTTCTATGCGCTCCACATGGGAAGCCCCGGCCTTTTTGGTCTCGGTCTCCGCGATTTTTACGATCCCCATGGCTATGGATAGTTCGTGCATGCTGCGTGTTTAAAGCATAGATTCTTTCAATATTACCAGAAATTAATTGCCAAAAGCCTGATATATATCATATTATTTCTCCCTTAAGTGCTCTAAGTTTATTCTCCGACTACCTACTATTTTTTATCTAATTAACTGGCAATCAGATGGCTTTTGAAAGAAACACTCAGGAAACCTATTATGACAGCATCATAAAGCAGGGGTACAGCCGAAGGGACTTCATGAAATTCGCGACCTACATCGCCGCGTACATGGGGCTTGAATCAACAATGGTTGGCCAGGTGGCCAAGTCTTTGGAAACCACATTCAGAATCCCGGTCATATGGGAGCACTTCCAGGAATGCACGTGTTGCAGTGAATCCTTTATCCGATCTGACCACCCGATCGTTTCGGATATCATCCTCGACAAGATTTCGCTGGACTACACCCTGACGCTGATGGCAGCTTCCGGACACCAGGCCGAAGCGGCCAAGCACGCCACGATGGAGAAATACAAGGGGGAATATATCCTCTGTGTGGAAGGTTCCGTCCCCCTTGGGGATGACGGCAACTACTGCTGCATTGCGGGGCGTTCTGCCAAGGATATCCTGCTGGAGGCAGCGGCCGGGGCCAAAGCCATCATCGCATGGGGCAGCTGCGCCTGCAATGGCTGTGTACAGGCGGCCTACCCAAACCCAACCCAGGCCACACCCATCCACAAAATCATCAAGGACAAGCCCATCATCAAAGTACCCGGGTGCCCGCCAATCGGAGAGGTAATGGCCGGGATCATCGTGCACCTGATCACCTTTGGCAGGCTGCCGGAACTCGACAATATCGGACGCCCCAAGGCCTTTTATGCGAAACGGGTCCACGACTCCTGTTACCGGAGGCCGTATTACGATGCCGGCCTGTTTGCCGAATCCTTTGACGACCAGAATGCCAAGGAAGGCTACTGTCTCTATAAAGTAGGCTGCCGCGGCCCGATGACCTATAATTCCTGCGGCACGATCCGCTGGAACAACGGGGTGAGTTTCCCCATTCAGTCCGGACACGGGTGTATCGGGTGCAGTGAAGAGGACTTTTGGGACAACGGGCCCTTCTACGAGCGCCTCACAGGCCTGGCTGGCTTCGGCATTGAAAGCTCTGCCGACAACATCGGCAAAGTAGCAGCCGGGGTTCTGGCCGGCGGCCTCGCCGTCCACGCCATTGCCGCCAATATCTCCAAACGCCGGGAACTGACTGAAAGCATACGGCTCGGCAAGGAAAATGAAAAGAAATTCGAATCGTAGATTCCCCATAAATCCAGTATCATGGCAAATAGAATAGTTGTAGACCCCATTACCCGAATCGAAGGGCATTTGCGTATCGAAGTTGAGGTAAAAGACGGTAAAATTACGGACGCCTATAGCTCCAGCCCCATGGTCCGGGGCCTGGAAACCATTGTCAAGGGAAGGGACCCCAGGGATGTATGGGCCTTTGTGCAGCGCGCCTGTGGTGTTTGTACCACGGTCCATGCGCTGGCTTCCGTCAGGTCCGTTGAAGACGCTTTGGGAATAAACATACCCCCCAATGCGGAAATGGTCCGGAATATCATGGAGGGGACGCTTTATATGCACGACCACGTCGTGCACTTTTACCACCTCCACGCCCTGGACTGGGTGGATGTGGTCAATGCGCTGAAAGCCGACCCGGCAGCGACCTCTGCCCTCGCCCAGAGCATTTCCAGCTGGCCGAAGAGTTCGCCCGGCTATTTCTCGGACATCAAAAAACGGATCACCCGCTTCGTGGAAAGCGGCCAGCTCGGAATCTTTGCAAACGGCTATTGGGGACATCCGCAGATGAAGCTCCCGCCCGAGGTAAACCTGCTCGCCGTGGCCCACTACCTGGAAGCCCTGGAGTGGCAGAAGGAAATCGTAAAGGTCCATACGATCTTCGGTGGCAAGAACCCCCATCCCAACTATCTGGTGGGAGGTATGGCCTGTGCCATCAATGAGGACAGTCCGGGGGGGCTGAATGCCGAGCGCCTCGCCTATGTAGGCCGGCTGATCAAGGAAGGACAGGAATTCGTGGAACAGGTATACCTGCCCGACCTCATGGCGATTGCCTCCTTCTACAAGGACTGGGGCGCCATCGGAAAAGGTTTTGGCAATTATATGTGTTATGGGGACTTCCCGACAAACGGGTATTCCGATATTTCGAACTTTAAGTTCGCCCCCGGGATTATCCTGAACAGGGACCTCTCCCAGGTCTACGAGGTGGATCACCGCAACGACGATATCGAGGAGTTTATCAACAATTCCTGGTACGATCCCTATGCAGAAGGCACAGAGACGGGAAGGCATCCCTGGGACGGGGAAACCAACATCAACTACACCGGGCCGAAACCGCCTTATGAATCCCTGGATGTCAGCCAGAAATACAGCTTTATCAAAACCCCTCGCTGGAAAGGGAAACCGATGGAGGTCGGCCCGCTGGCCAGGCTGCTTGTAGGGTATGCCCGGGGAAACAGCGAAATACAGGAACTGGTCAACGGTGCCCTGGCCCAGCTTGAGGTGCCCGTTGAGGCCCTGTTCTCCACCCTCGGGCGCACTGCGGCCCGCGGACTGGAAACCCGCCTGGTCGCCCAATGGACGCAGGATTTTTATGCCACCCTGCTGAACAATATCAAAAACGGCGATTCCCGGATGGCCAACACGGAGTTGTGGGAACCTTCTTCCTGGCCCGCCTCTTCCAAAGGGGTTGGGTTTTCAGAAGCCCCCAGGGGGGCACTTGCCCACTGGATCCGGATAGAAGACGGGAAGACGGCCAATTACCAGCTGGTCGTGCCTTCCACATGGAACGCCTCCCCAAGGGACCCCAAAGGACAGCGTTCGGCCTATGAATCCACCTTGCTGGACACCCCTGTGGCGGATCCGGAATTACCCCTTGAAATCATCCGCACCATACACTCCTTTGACCCCTGTATTGCCTGCGCGGTGCATTTGTACGATGAACATGGAAAACACCTTTCCCAGGTGCAAAACATATCGAGCTGTGACATTTAAAACCTGATCCCATGCAAACCAAGAATTATAAACGCGTCTATGTCTGGGAACTCCCGGTCCGGATATTTCACTGGATCAATGTACTGTGCATCACGGTACTGGCAGCCACCGGATTTATCATCGCCGACCCCCCTGCCATCCTCTCAGGGGCCGAGGCCAGCGAGTCCTTCTGGTTTGGGACTGTACGGTTTATCCATTTTGGAACGGCCTACATTTTCTTCTTTAACATGCTCCTGCGAATTTACTGGGCCTTTGTCGGGAACCGCTTTGCCAGCTGGAAGGCCTATTTGCCCTTCAGCAGGAAAATGCGCAAGAACATCATGCATGTGCTCAAAGTGGATATCCTGCTGCAGCATGACAAAACGGAAGATGTGCGGAATATCAGCGTGGGCCACAATGCTGTCGCTGCGATTTCCTATGTCGGGCTCTTTGTGGTGGCCCTCATACAGGTATTCACCGGGTTCGGGTTGTACGCAGATAATTCCGGTTGGTGGCTGCCGGGCCTCTTCAGTTGGGTTGTACCCCTGTTCGGCGGCGATTTCATGGTGCGGACCATCCACCATATAGCCACCTGGTTCTTTATCCTCTTTACCCTTATCCATGTCTACCTGGTCTTTTACCACGACTGGCTGGAGGGACGGGGGGAAGTTTCCTCCATGTTCGGCGGGTATAAATTCGTAAGCGAAGAGCGGCTGAAAAAGGAAGATATCGAAGAACTTGCGGAACCAACTGCGGGATCCGAAAAAACACCTGTACAGACCAGCCCGTCTTCCTGATCGTAAACGGCAGAATTGAATCCTCTATGAAAAAACAGAGCCAGACCCCCCAGGGGATCAGCAGCGACAGCTATTATTTTGAGAAGGACAAAACCGGGAGCATCCTGGTCCTTGGAGTGGGGAACTACCTTATGGGGGACGAAAGCATTGGGGTCCGCCTGATAGAAGCCCTCTCGGACCACGGCGTCCCCGAGTACCTCGACCTTTTGGATGGGGGTACGGGCGGGTTTTTGCTGCTCGATCGCTTTCAGGCCTATGGAACGGTCGTCTTTGTGGACGCCACCATGGACGGAAAACCGGCGGGTACGGTGAGCCTGCTCCGCCCGAAATTCGCCTCTGACTTCCCCAAAGCCCTGAGCGTTCACGACCTGGGGCTCAAAGACATGATCGAAGCCGTGTACCTGCTGGAACACCAGCCGGATCTCTACCTGATCACCATTTCTATAGACCATATCGACCCGATGAGTGTGGAACTGTCTGCTGAGGTGAAAAATGCAATCCCGGAAGCGGTGCACCGCATACTTTCCCTGGCGGAAACCCTTAATGCACAATCGATTCCTGTTGGAGACCACCTTTAGAATACGCATTCAGGGGCGGGTACAGGGCGTTGGCTTCCGGCCCTTTGTGTATCGGGAAGCCAAAAAAAGGGGGGTGTCCGGAATCGTGTACAACAATGAAGCCGGGGTGGAAGTG
>CAZUZE010000055.1:0-4724 GCA_964624565.1 uncultured Robiginitalea sp. | reverse complement strand
TTTGAACGGGAGCACACCAGCATGCTGGATTTTCCCATGTGCCCGGAGTGTTTGCAGGAATACGGGGATCCCTCACACCGGCGTTTTCACGCCCAAACCAACAGTTGTCCGTCCTGCGGGGTCCAATACTGGATTTCGGGGGCCGGAGGGGAGCGGTTTCCCCTGGAAAAGAACGCTGTTTTTGATCACCTCGCAAAAATCCTGGAGCAGGGCCAAATCCTCGCCCTGAAGAACACCTCGGGATACCTGCTGTGCTGTGATGCGACAAATGCCCGGGCCGTCGACACCCTGCGCCAGCGGAAAAAGCGACCCTCCAAGCCCTTTGCCGTGCTTTACCCCTCTATGGGCGCCCTCGAAGCCGACCTGCCCCTGCACCCCGCGGAAAGGGAAGCCCTGCGGTCCCCTGAACGCCCGATCGTGCTGCTTTCGACAGATTCCTACCGTGGGAAGGCCTGCCTGGACCAGATCGCCCCGGGATTGAATCAACTCGGGGTCATGCTGCCTTATACGGGAATCCTCTCCCTGCTAACCCGGGCCTTTCCCAGGCCCCTGATCGCAACCAGCGGGAATATCCACGGGGCCCCCATCTGCCATTCTGAATCCGGTGCCCGTGAAAAACTGTCCGAAGTAGCCGAATGTTTCTTTGGGCACAACCTTGAGATCGTCCATGCGCAGGACGATTCCGTCCTGCGTTTCGCTCCTGTTGAAGGGGTACCGATCCTGTTGCGAAGGGCACGCGGCCTGGCGCCGAACTTCAGCAGGCCCCTGAGGACAAAAGGGGCGACCGGGCTCCTCGCCCTGGGTGCCGATTTGAAGAGCAGCATCGGGTTTATCCCGAATGATTTTATCTACCTGAGCGAATACCTCGGAAACCTTGAAAATTTTGAAGTCTACGAGCGCTTTACGAAGATGGTCGGCAGCTTCACGACCCTTTTCGAGCGCCTGCCCACGGCCCTGCTGTCGGATGCCCATCCCGGGTACCTCAGCACACAATACGGGAAAGAGTTGTCCGCCCAATGGGGTATCCCCTGTTACCAAATCCCACATCACAAGGCGCATTTTGCGGCTGTACTGGGCGAGAATGACCTCTTTGGCAGCCCGGAGCCCATCCTCGGGGTCATCTGGGACGGGACGGGTTACGGGGAGGACGGGCAGGTCTGGGGAGGCGAATTTTTCCGGTATGAGAACGGGAAGGTGGCCCGCACGGGCCACCTTGAGTATTACGACTGGCTCGCCGGGGATGCCATGGCCAAAAACCCCCGGCTCTCCCTCTTCTCCCTCCTCGATGAAGGAGCCGCATCCATACAGGGGAAATTCAGCCCGGAGGCCTGGCGTCTCTACTCCCGGCTGAAATCCCGCAACACCCTCAGGACTTCCTCGATGGGGAGGCTCTTCGATGCCGTGGCCTCCCTGCTGGGGCTCTGTGACCTGAATTCCTACGAAGGGGAGGCAGCCATGCTGCTGGAGGCAGCTACAGGTGGTTTTTGCTTTGAAAAGGCCCAAGCGCTGGCCTCCCTGGACCCCCTGGGGAACATCCCTTCCAAAATGCTGATCCGCGCACTGCAATCCCGGCGGGATCAGGGGAGGGAAACCGCACAATTGGCCGGGGATTTCATTTATACCCTGGCAAAGCTTATCTTAGAGAAAGCGGAACGGGAATCCATAACCAAAATCGCACTGAGCGGCGGTGTGTTTCAGAATGCACTCCTGGTGCACCTGATCCACCGGATAAATCCCGGCTCCTTTGAATTCTATTTTCACCGGGAATTAAGCCCGAACGATGAAAATATCGCCTACGGGCAACTGATGTATCACCTCAACTGCCAATAGATGAAATATCTCACGGAATACCGAAACCTGGAGGACACCCGTAAGGTGCTGGGGCAGATTGCAAAAGAGGTTACCCGTCCCTGGAAAATCATGGAGATCTGCGGCGGGCAAACCCACGGCCTGGTGCGGAACGGTATGCTCGATTTGCTCCCCGAAGAGGTTCAGATGATCCACGGCCCGGGATGCCCGGTATGCGTGACGCCCATGGAATTGATCGACCTGGCGGTTTCCCTGATGGAAAAAGGGGTGATCCTCTGTTCCTTTGGCGATATGGTCCGGGTCCCGGGAAGCGGGATAAGCCTGCAGGAGGCCAAATCCAGGGGCGGGGACCTCAGGATCCTGTATTCCCCCCTGGAGGCGGTGCGGATCGCCCGGGAAAACCCCGGCAGGGAAGTCGTGTTTTTCGCCGTGGGCTTCGAGACCACGGCCCCTGCAAACGCCCTGTCGGTATTGCAGGCCGAAAAAGAAGGGCTGACCAATTACTCCATCCTGGTATCCCATGTGCTGGTGCCCCCGGCCATGGAAGGGATTCTCGGGGACCCCTTCTGCGCTATCGATGCCTTCCTGGGTGCAGGCCATGTCTGTGCCATTATGGGGTATCGGGAATACCACCCGATTTCAGAAAAGTACAAAATCCCCATCGTGGTCACCGGATTTGAACCCCTCGATTTGGCAGAGGGGATTTACAGGGCCGTCCGACAACTCGAAAAGGGGGAATACAGGGTGGAGAACCAGTATACCCGCGCAGTAACAGAAGCGGGGAACCTCGCCGCCCAAAAAGTCATCCATCAGGTATTTGAAACCGGGGACCGCGCTTGGAGGGGAATTGGGACCATCCCAAAAAGCGGGTATGTGCTCCGTTCTGAATACCGCGCCTTTGATGCCGCAAGCAAATTCAAACTGGAGGAAAAAGGGCAGGAGGAATCCGGGGAATGCATGGCCGGTGCCATCCTGACCGGACAGAAAAAACCCCACGAATGCCCCCATTTTGGAGTGAAATGCACCCCGCGAAACCCCCTGGGTGCCCCCATGGTCTCCTCCGAAGGGGCCTGTGCCGCTTACTACCATTTTGCCAGTGCCAACTAATCAAACAGATAATGAGTGAAAAACCTACCCTCCCGGGTTCCATTCAGCTCGGCCACGGAAGTGGCGGCCAGATGACCCGGGAATTGCTCGATGAAATCATTTTTTCAACCTTCAGAAACCCTTACCTGGAACAAAAGCACGACGGGGCGATCGTGCCGCTGCAGGGGCCCGTGGTCATTTCCACGGATAGTTTTGTGGTCTCCCCGATTTTTTTCCGGGGAGGGAACATCGGGGAACTGGCCGTAAACGGCACGGTGAACGATGTGGCGATGTGTGGGGGGGTGCCCCGGTTCCTGAGTCTCGGGTTCATTGTTGAAGAAGGCCTCCCAATTTCAGATTTTCTGAGGATTGTCGACTCGGTCCGGGCTGCGGCAGAGGCGGCGGGTGTGGAAATTGTCACAGGGGATACCAAAGTGGTGGAAAGCGGAAAAGGGGATAAAATATTCATCAACACCACCGGCATCGGCAGTCCCCATCCAAAGGGACAAATTGCGATGGAACGGGTGGCCGCGGGAGACCATATCCTGCTTAGCGGGCCGATTGCCGCCCATGGGATGGCTATCCTCTCAGAGCGGGAAGGCCTGGAATTCGAATCGGAAATACGAAGCGATACCACGAACCTGAACCATCTGGTAAGCGATCTTCTCGATGCTTTTGGCCCGGCCATTCACTTGTTGCGGGACCCGACCCGCGGGGGGGTTTCAGGCGTTTGCTCGGAAATTGCCCAGGACAGCCACCTCGGGGTTGTCCTTCGGGAAAATGACCTGCCTGTGGACCCACAGGTAGCTGCTGCCTGTGAAATCCTGGGGCTGGACCCCCTCTACGTGGCCAACGAAGGCATCCTGTGTGCGATCGTTGACAGAGAGGCAGGCCCCGAAATCCTGCAATTTATGAAGGAACACCCCAAGGGCCTGAATGCCGCGTGCATCGGGTCGGTTGTAGCCGACCATCCCCGGAAGGTCGTCATGGAAAGCAGTATCGGCGGGAAGCGCATCGTTACCCCCCTCATCGGCGAACAACTGCCCCGGATCTGTTAGTTGTCCAGCATCCAGTACACCCCGATGACGATGGCAAAAAGGCCTCCGGCAACGCGGATCCCGCGAAAGAAAAGGGGGTTGTGCCAGTTTTTCGCCAATTCGGACACCCTGCCCAGGACCAGGGTAAATACCGTCATGGCTATTACCGTGCCTGCCCCAAACCCTAGGATATAGGAAACTGCATCCGCCTGGGAATCAAAACTTAGTACCGGTAAGAACAACAGGAAATGAGCCACTCCGGCAAGGCCGTGGAGAAACCCGATGGAAAATGCCGCAACCTGGTGGTTTTTGGGTTCCCCTGCGTGAGGATGTGCATGCCCGGCCGCCGCCTTATGGCTATGCGGATGTTTGTGAAGGTAGGGGGATTCCCCATCGTGGATATGGATATGTGAATGCACGCCGCTTTTCAGGAATACCGAGTACAGCGCCCAGATCCCGACCAGTATGAGAACGACACCCACCAGTTCCTCGCTGTAAGCCGATATTTCCTCGACGGGTATGGCCTCCCGGAAGAGGAGGAACAAAAGGCCGATGACCAGCATGCCGGTCAAATGGGCCAGGCCCCAGACCAGCCCGATTTTCCAGGCCTTTTTCTTCCGCGCGATGGCGAAAGGGGTTACGGCCGCAAGGTGGTCCGGGCCTGAAATCACATGAAGCATGGCAGCCAGCAGTCCGGAAGTAAAGGCAAACAACATAACGCCCAGGGTTAATTCCAATTACTAATGTAATCGTTTCCCCCGGGATTCGCCACCCTCATCCCGTTTTTGAAGT
>CAZUZE010000054.1:0-11686 GCA_964624565.1 uncultured Robiginitalea sp. | reverse complement strand
GGGCGGCCGTGTGCCGTTTTTATTGCAGCCCCCCCACTAGGGATCACGCGGCGTTTGCCGCGTAATTCAAGGTTAGCGTCTTTGGCAGGTGGCTATTGTTTTCGCCAGGCAAGTGTTTGATATAATTTTCCCATAGGGAGGTTCGGCTGAACCCGGGATTGCCTCTATTCCACCTGATTTGATAAGTGACCAAAAACAAAAATCCCCCTGGTGAGGGTGCCAGAGGGATTAAAGGGCAGAAGGAGTTTACTTTACAAAACCTTCATTGACATATTATACTATACAAATCATATTAAACTCGAAATCAATACTAATCTTTGGTGATACGGTATATATTGTTGTTTCCCTGGCCAGAAACATAGATATCGCCAGATGGAGCAACGGTAACATCCTCAAATCCCCATGTGGGAGGAGCCCCTTCTACACCGGGTCTGCCAAAAAACTCTAGGCCTCCTGCAATCTCGGTAACTTCCCCGGTTGCAAGGTCAATCCTGGAAAGCCGGGCTGCTCCGGTTTCCACTACAAAGAGTCCGCCTTCATTGTCATAGGCCAATCCTTCCGGAAATGCCAAATCCTGGGCAATAGGGGCCGGGGTTGCCGGGGTGTTGCCCTCAAAGGCAATTTGCCAGACAATTCCCGTACCCCAGTCAGCCACCCAGAGGGTTTCCCCATCGGTAGCCAGGCCGCTGGGGGCGAAAAAAGTGGCATTGTCAATCGGAAATATGACCGATTTATCACTTGCCCTTACCACACCTCCAACACCAACATCGGAAACAATAATTTCCCCGTTTAACCGCAGCGCATCGATTGGAGCACCCTGGACCGTTGCGCTGGACATATTGTAACTTTCTGTAACCCCGTCCTGTGGATTCCATACCTGGACTGTACCTGCGAACCAGGAAGCACTAATTAGGTCGTCACCATCTGATGTGAGACTCATCACAGTATTCAGGGTTGCCACACCGACGTCAGGTTCTCCCGGTAATATGAATGCCCGGTAACTATTTTCTGCTTCCCCGGAATTTCCGTTGAGTTGTCGAATGTTGTATTGGTCCGCCACAAACAGTTTATCCTCGTTAGCTGCACCTTCTAAAAAAGCAAGGCCCTGCGGGCCAATCATACCACCGCGACTAATGATACGGAGTGACCCGGTCGGCAGCAATTCGCCAACCCAACCCTGATCATTATTGGACATATACAAACTTCCATCCTCGTCAAAGACCATATTGTCCAACCCCGTATCCAGGGTGGTGAATAAGGTAGTGGCTCCGGTCATTACATCTATTTTAAAGACCTCGCCTGTTTGATCGATTACGGTAAGCAATCCCTCAGGATCAAATTTTGCGGAAGCGGGATTCACGTACCCACCGGACACGACCTGGGCCGATCCATCGGCAAAAGGATCTGAGGCCGGATCACCAGTCCTATCAACATCTACGCTGATCACCAGTCCGGCGGCAAATAGTGGTCCGTAGAGGCGGCCATCAGCGTCAAAGTCAAAGGCGTTCAAAAATCCTAAAGGAAAAGGATTCGCCTCGGTAGCGACAATAATGGGTCTCGGGGGTTCCACAAGATTGGGGTCCAGTTCGTACAATCCGTCACCCAGAAAGCAGAGGGCTACAAAAAGCCTTCCATCATCGGTAAACCCAATGGGGTTAACACCGGGTGCTACAAATTGCTTGGTAATGGTTCCATCCGGGGTCATACGCCCTACTTCGCCGACCAAAATATCCGTCCAGTAAAGCGACCCATCCGGGCCGAAAACTAAATCATCGGGACCTTTTACCTGCATTTCCGCGCCCAAACGGTCAGATATGGTACCGTTTTCCTTATCCATAACTGTAATGTTGACACCAATGACACTCCCAACGTATAAATTACCGTCAGGACCAATATCCAGTCCGTTGGCACCATTGAGAAAAGCCCCTGTGCCAATTTCAGTTACCGTATAGGAGTCTGGTTGATCCGGATCGTCGGGTTCCGTGTCATCTGAGTCATCACAGGACAGAAATAATGCAGGCATGATGAGGATTGCTAAAATCCAAAAACTTTTTAGTTTCATAAGTGGTTGGTTAAGGGTTAGAAATAGAAACTGATTCTGGAATAGCGTGGACGAAACGATTCGGAGGGAACGGCGAAGAGGATGTTTTGGCTATACGTACGGTAAGGTAGGTAAAAATAATTGATAATCAATAAATTAAATTGCTTACCTGTTAAACGACCACCCTATTGTGCTTCCAGCGATTATGGGACCAAAGCCAACAGGGCGGGTTTTCGCGAATCCTTTTTTCGGTAAGTCGTGCAAATTCCCTGACAATACCGCCTGGCGGGACGGATTGGGGGTCATCGGTGATGAGGTGCAGTTCCAGCTCATAGAAACTCCGCTTTACCTTTTTGATATCGAGAAAAAGGACGGGCTGGTTTACTTCTCTTGCCAGGTCCTCATATCCTTTGTGAAAGGAGGTTTCCTGGTTTAGAAAAGGTACCCATATAGCCTTGTCAGGCCTTGCCGACTGATCGGCGGCAAACCAGGTCAGGAACAGCTCCCCTCGTTTTGTGGCATTTAGTATGATTTTAAACGTCTGTGTCGTGGGGATCATAATGGCACCAAAGCGCTGCCGGGTTTTGCGGATGTACTGATCCATATACGGGTTGGTGAGGCGCTGATAGACCGCATAAACATCATAAGGAATCACATCCACCAATGAAAAAATCCACTCCCAGTTCCCTGTATGGGGGGAGAGGATAATGATGCTTTCACCTTTTTCATGGTAGGCGTCCAACAGGTGTTGATTGGTGATAAAATAGCGCTTGCGAAACTGCTTTTGCCCCATCGTGGCGCTCTTTACAGATTCGATCATCAAATCGGAAAAATGGCGAAAGAAGTCCTTCCGTATTTGCCGCGCTTCTGCCTCCGGCTTTTCGGGAAAGGACCTTTTTATATTCTTTAAAACCATATCTTTCCGATACCCAACCACGTAATAGATCAGCAAAAAAAGAACATCGGAAATCCGGTGCAGTACCCAGAAGGGGAGCAGGGATACCAGGTGGATGAAACCAAAAACCAGGGTGTAATACAGATTTTTCAATATTCCCATCCGGCAAAAGTAAGCGTATTTGCAAGTCCTGCGGGATTTTCTATAAGGTTTCGGGCAAATCAGGGGTAGCTGGCGCTGGGAGTTGGTAAAAGCATTTGTATTTTCGACCCTGGACGAGCAAAGGAAATACATTCAACAGGTAAATGCTATGATACAGCCATTCGCTATCGCCATACATGGAGGCGCCGGGACCCTGGTCAGGGGGATGATGACCCCCGAAAAGGAAAGGGCCTATAAGAGTGCCCTGGAGAATGCCCTGGAGCGGGGGTTTGATGTTCTGAAGGGAGGGGGTTCCGCATTGGATGCGGTAGAAAACGCAGTCGTTGCACTGGAAGATTGCCCGCTGTTCAACGCCGGGAAAGGGAGTGTCTTTACCTCCGAAGGCACGCACGAGATGGATGCGGCCATCATGGACGGGAACACCCGCAATGCCGGGGCGGTTTCCCTTGTCACAGGAATTAAAAATCCCGTCATCCTGGCCCGGGATGTCATGGAAAAAAGCGGCCATGTCTTCCTGGCAGGTGAAGGCGCGATGAAATTCGCGAAAAGCCTGGGCTACGCGCTGGAAGGGGAACCCTATTTCTATGACCAGTTCCGCTATGACCAGTGGCAGGAACTCAAAGGGACGCAGTCATTTCAATTGGATCATTCCTCAAAAAAGGATTCCAAATTCGGAACAGTAGGCGCTGTGGCCTGCGACAGTTTCGGAAATCTGGCCGCCGCCACATCGACAGGGGGCATGACCAACAAGCGTTACGGGCGGGTGGGCGACAGCCCGATCATCGGGTCGGGAAATTACGCCTACAACAAGACCTGTGCAGTCAGTTGTACTGGTAGCGGGGAATATTTTATCAGGGGGGTGGTCGCCTATGATGTATCCTGCCTTATGGAATACAAGGGGCTTTCCCTGGCCGAGGCAGCCAGGGAGGTAATAAACTCCAGGCTATTGGAAATAGGGGGTGATGGCGGTTTGATCGCTGCAGACGCCCATGGCAATATTGCCATGCCTTTCAATACGGAAGGGATGTACCGGGCATATAAGACCTCCCTGGGCACGGAAGCCGTACTGATTTATTCGGATTAGACGAAAGGGGAATCCAGCGGCAGGACCTTGATCTTTCGTTTGCGGATATTGAAGCGGTCCCCATTTGATAAAACGTGGGTCTTCAGATTTGAAAGGGACATGGGCTCCCCCCGTGCCAGTATTTTCTGGTTGTTGTGCTTCAGCTTGCTGGGGTCGAACAAAAGCACCATCCCGGAACCGATCACTTCAAAAGTGTTGCATTCCCTGATGACCAACCCCGTATCTTCGGCCAGCCCCACCCCGAGGAGGTTGGGGAATGCCGCCACTGCCTCGGCCAGGCGGCCAAATCGTCCCCTTCGGATAAAATGGGAATCTATGATGAGGTCGGGGATAAACCCCAACCCTTTGTTCAATCCCACAGCGCCCTTGAAAAAAGATTCCTGGCTGCTGCCGCCTGTGATCATTTCTTCGGACATGCACATGGCCCCCGCACTCGTCCCGGCTATGACGATAGGATCGTTCTTATAGCGGTCCAGGAGTATTCTGTGAATGGGTGTATTGCCGATCTTTTTGGTGATGTTCGACTGATTTCCTCCGGAAAACATAATACAATCCGCCTTTCGGATCAGGTCGATGTTTTTTTCGTCCTCTGATTGCGCACGCTCCCGGATATCGAGGACATGCACGTTCCGGCATCCCAGCTTCCCGAATGCCTCCGTGTAGTTTTTCCCGACCTCCTCCGGGATGCGGGAGGCTGTCGGAATCACGACAATCCGGGCATCGCGCCCGCCGCTCTCCCTTACAACCCGCGAAAGGATACTCGCCTCAATAAATTCGAGATGGTCGGCTTCGTGGGTCTCGATTCCTTTGTCTTCATTGCCTCCAATGGGGATCAACGTTCCCTTTATGCTCATTTTTTGTGCTTTAGCGATCTAAAATTACGGCTCTCCTTGGAAATATTATTATATATTAATGATTTAAATCCACCCCCTAATCCGTCGGGAATGAAAATACGAGAAATACGAGCCATGCGCGGACCGAATTACTGGTCTGTTCGCCGCGAAAAGCTGATTGTCATGGTCCTGGACCTGGAAGAAATGGAAGAACGGCCCACCGATAAGTGCCCGGGTTTTCTGGATCGGTTAAAGGCCATGTTTCCAAGTATGTATGAGCACAGGTGCTCGGAAGGATGCCCGGGGGGCTTTTTTATGCGGGTGGAAGAGGGCACCTGGATGGGGCACGTGATTGAGCATATCGCCCTGGAGATACAGACTATGGCCGGGATGGACACGGGCTTTGGCCGCACCCGGGGCTATGGCGAAAAGGGTGTGTACAGCGTCGTCTTCTCGTATGTTGAGGAAAATGCCGGGCGCTATGCAGCCCGTGCGGCTGTCGATATCTGCCAGGCCCTTGTCGATGGCAGGGAGTACGACCTTGAGCCCGACCTCCAGAAAATGCGCGAGCTGCGGGAAGCGGAACGGCTGGGGCCCAGCACGGGCTCCATCGTGGAGGAAGCCGCCAGCCGGGGCATCCCATGGATCCGATTGAACAAGTATTCGCTCTGCCAACTTGGCTATGGAGCCAACCAAAAGCGGATACAGGCAACGGTAACGAGCGAGACCAGCAGCATAGGTGTGGAACTGGCCTGTGATAAAGAAGATACCAAATACCTCCTGGAACAAGCCGAGATCGAGGTGCCCCGGGGGGACATCATTTCAAGGGAAAGCAGCCTTGAGGACACCTGTAATACGATAAGGAACCCCCTGGTGATCAAACCGATCGACGGGAATCACGGCCGCGGGATTACCGTGGATGTCCGCTCGTATGAGGAAGCGGTAAAGGCGTTTCACGCGGCAAAGGCGGTTTCGAGCCGCGTGATCGTCGAGAACTTTATACAGGGGGAAGATTACCGGTTGCTGGTAATCAACTACAAATTTGTGGCAGCCGCCCTTCGTTCCCCCGCCCATGTCATCGGCGACGGCAAATCCACCATCAAGGAACTGGTTGCCGAGGTCAATAAAGATCCAAGGCGGGGATACGGGCATGAAAAGGAATTGACGGCAATCACCATAAATGACCTCACAAAGACCATTATCGCCCATGCGGGATACACTGAAGATTCCGTACTGGCCGCAGGTGAAAAACTCGTCCTGAAGGATACGGCAAACCTCAGTACAGGGGGTACGGCCGAAGATGTCACGGACATTGTACATCCGGCGAATGTCGCCATGGCAGAGCGTATTTCAAAGATTATTGACCTGGACATCTGCGGGATAGATATTATGACCACCGATATCAGCAGGCCCCTTTCCGAAACCGGGGGCGCGGTACTGGAAGTCAATGCGGGACCCGGTTTCCGGATGCACCTGGCCCCCACAAAAGGACTGCCCCGCAATGTGGCAGCCCCGGTGGTGGATAAACTCTTCCCGCAGCAGGGGGATAAAGGCAGGATTCCAATTGTCGCCATCACAGGTACCAACGGGAAAACCACCACCAGCCGGCTGATCGCCCATATGGCAAAAATGTCGGGCTATCGCGTGGGGTATACCACCAGTGATGGGGTCTACATACAAAACCGGCTCCTGATGAGGGGGGATTGTACGGGCCCGCAAAGCGCAGAGTTCGTTTTGAAGGACCCTACGGTTAATTTCGCCGTTTTGGAATGCGCCCGGGGGGGGATCCTCAGGGCCGGCCTGGGCTTCTCCAAATGCGATGTCGCGATTGTCACCCACGTTTCGGCAGACCATCTCGGGCTCAAGCGGATCCATACCATCGAACAGCTCGCACGGGTGAAATCCGTGGTGCCCGAAACGGTCCTCCCCGACGGGTACGCCATTTTAAACGCAGATGACGACCTGGTCTATGAGATGCGAAAATCGGTAACCTGCAACGTGGCCCTGTTTTCAATGGATGAGAACAACCCCCGGATCAAGGCCCTGCAGCGCAAGGGCGGGATTACCGCGGTATATGAGAATGGGTACGTCACCCTTTGCCGGGGCACCTGGAAAATGAGGATCATGCAGGCAGATACGATCCCGCTTACCTATGGCGGGAGGGCTAAATTTATGATTCAGAATATCCTGCCCGCCGTCATTGCCTCCAATGTCAGGGGGATCACTATCGAAGATATGAAGGCGGCTTTGGAGACGTTCCTGCCCTCGGCATCCCAGACACCGGGCCGGTTGAACCTGTTTGAATTCAAAAAGTTCAGGATACTGCTGGATTACGCCCATAACCCGGCCGGGATGCGTGCCCTCCAGAAATTCACCGATGAAATCGAAGCCACGGTAAAAGTAGGCGTGGTGGCCGGGATAGGGGACAGGCGCGAGGAGGACAACAATGAAATTGGCAGTATTGCGGCCGAAATGTTCGATGAAATCATTATCCGTCAGGACAAACATCTACGGGGTCGTACGGAGCAGGAACTCATCGCCATGCTCCGGAACGGAATCCTCTCCAAGTACCCTGAGAAAAAGATCACGGTAATCCCCTCGGAGAAAGAAGCGATCCACCACGCCGTGGAAAACGCCGTGGAAGGATCCCTGATCGTTCTGTGCAGCGATGTGGTCCCGGATGCCCTGGAGCTGGTAAAAGGGTTAAAGGAAAAAGAGCAAGGCCAGGCTAGTTGAAACCCGTACCCCTTCTTGCTGTAAAAACCAACGACATAACGTAGCTCGGCTTATCGGCCATTCCTGGGTGATTGAAACTGGACCTCAGTATTAAGAAATTCATGCTGCCCTGCTCGCCGCGGCCCGCGGGATTGAAGTCACTTCCGTCACTTCCCGGGTGGAGGCCGATGTCGACCTGAGGGGCTTTCTAGGCCTGCACCCCGGGGTCCCGAAGGGCTACCTGCAGATCCGGGTGGACTATACCATCGAAGGGGTTTCGGAAACCGAGAAACTCGAATTGCTCGAGCTGGCGAAGCGCTCGCCCATGTACAATACCATAGTCAATCCGGTAGAGGTTGTACCAGGCCTGGCCTGATCGGTTGCCCCGTGTGCACCTTGAGCCCTGACGTGATGTCGGGGCTTTTTTTATGGGTTTTAGAACGGGGGACCGGCAAACGTTGGCCCTTTATATATGTATGGAAGGACCGACAAGGTATCGGAAATTATCGACCAGCGACAGGGGAATCAAAGCCATGGGGTAATTTTCCGGGCAATATGGGTGACCTGATCGAATATTGGCCCACAAAGGCCGAAACTATTAAAAATTGATAGGGAATCCCCCGAATTTTAACAAAATCGAGGGTGTAAAAGCAAAAATACTGTGAAAAATTCATAAGGGGCCAAGGCGTTGCTTTTTGAAATTTGGACATATCAAAACCCCAAATCTCAAATTATGCGCAATTTCAACCCCCTTAAAACGACATTGATCCTGGGATGTCTGCTGCTCGTTTACCCGGCAGCAGGGCAGCTTTCAGGAAAGCAGGCTGTCCATGAGGCTTTGCGGAAAGAAGCGGACAGGCAGATTGACGACTACATGAACCTGGTGCAAATGGGATATTCCGAAAAGGAGATCTTTGAAGACCTGGGAAATGTTAATTTTTTGACCGGCAAATTCCGAACAGCGGCTTTCTGGTACCAGAAGCTTGAGGACCTGGTGGGTGCAGACGCCCTTTCAATCAGCTACAAAGAGCGGTTGATGGTCGCCCAGCACAAAGCGGGCATCCGCAGCTACCCGGAATTGGATACCGAGCGGGACTGGCACAGCCGTGTGGCCCAGGACTATCAGATCCAGAAAGGCCCCGTTGCGGATCAGCTCACTCAAACCCTGGCCGAGGAATACCAGGTCCCCGAATTCCTGAGTTCCGGTGCCGTCGCCAAAACGGATGCGCTCAGCCGGCTGCAGCAATATGCGATCCCCCGGGAAGCAGAAGGCATTTCCAGCCGCAACGGCCTGCCCTACGCCTATAACCCGCCGGTGGCGCTTTCGGAGGACGGGCAAACCGCCTATTTCAGCCGCGCAGTGTATGTGAAGCCCCTGACCGGGCTGTTTTCCAAAAAACAACTGCAGCATAAGATCTACCGCGCGCAGTATGCCGACGGCACCTGGAAGAACATACAGGAAGTGCCCCTGGCCCCCAAGTATGCCTCCGCCATGCACCCCGCGATCTCCAGGGATGGAAAACGCCTGTTTTTCGCCTCTGACATGCCCGGGTCTTTCGGGGAATTCGACATCTATGTGGCTGAGATCCGCAGGGACGGAAGCCTTGGGGTGGCCCGCAACCTGGGTGAAAAGGTCAACACCCCAAAGAACGACCTGTATCCCCAGGTGCTCGACAACGAAATGCTGTTCTTCGCCTCGGAAGGCCATAAAGGTTATGGGGGGCTCGACCTCTTTGCCGTTCAGGTGGCTTCCAAAAAAGTGGGGCTGGCCGTTAATGTGGGCAGTCCGTTCAACAGCCAGAGGGATGACTTTGCCCTCAACCTGATGAAGGAAAAGGGCAGGGCCCTGGTGATGTCCAACAGGGCGACCTCCGATGAGGTGGTGCAACAGGTCGTCTTCTCCTACGGGGATGCCGGGAAAAGCCGCCTGGCGGATTCAGGGGATTATCGCTTCCTGGAATTCCGGCCCCTGGAAACCCCCTCTGCGGGCTACACCAATGCGGTCTTCGAAGAGTACAAAGACTAAAAGGCCGCAGATGACGGATCTCTGCGCCCGGACAGGAACCCTCACCCCGGGATGACCTGTGCTGGGCGCTTAAGGACGACGAACCCAAAAAAACCCCAATCCGATGAAAAGCTGTATTCAACCCTATACGATCTTTGCAGGCATGCTGATGCTCCTTGCGATCGGCAGCCCGCAGCGCATCCAGGCCCAGGAGACCCCGGGTCAGGAACCCTTTCGGGTTAAAAGCCCGTTCCACAACCAGTTGTTCTTCAACAGGTTTTTGATCAACCCCACTTTCTCCCTGGTACGGGAAAACAAATCCTACCTGAACATCCTGCACCGGAACCAGTACGCTTCCTTTGAGGACAACATCCAGAATTACTACCTCGGGTTTTCCAACAGGATGAACGAGCGTACGGCCCTGGGAATCGGGGTCTACGGACAGTGGGAGGGCATTGTGCAGGAGTTTGGCTTTAATGCCAACTACGCCACCGCGGTGCGCCTGGGTGAGAAGACGATGCTGGCCTTCGGGACCAACCTCACCTATATCAGCCAGGGCCTGGACCGCAACCGGATCGTCGCGCCTGAGGAAGACCCCCTGCTTCAGGAATCAGGCAAACAGAGCCAGATTGCGATACAGCCAGGGATGGCTCTAAGTGTTGGAAAGTTCGATGTCGGGCTCTACGCCACGAACCTGATCCAGTACAACCAGACGACCAATGAATTGCTGACGGGCTTCAGTGCCGATAACCTCCGCGCTTCCCTGCAGTACACCCACTATCTCTCCGCCACTTCCGGCTTTTTTGAAGGCGGGCGCATCATGCCGATGGTACAGGGGTACCGGGGCCCGCTCGACCGGATTTCCTATATCGGCTCCCTGCTGCTGGACCTGCCGGAATACGGCTGGCTGCAGACCACTTATGACCAGGCCTATGGCCTTTCCATGGGAATGGGCGTAAACCTGAGCCAGCGGTTGTCCCTTGGGTACCTGATGGAAAAGGACATTTCAGAAGCCGGGGGGAACCTGGGATGGAACCACGAGCTTTCGCTCGCCTATACCTTTAAGGAGGAGGAAGGCGGCAAGGAGGCATTCGCCTCTGTCAGCGCTGATAAGCGGGTGGACGACATCGTCAGGAATTACGAGGAGCAGATACTGGCCCTTCGGGCCGAAAAAGGCCGGGATCCCGATGTCGTGGAATCCCTGGCATGGGAGAACCGGATGATCCTCGATGAGCTTATCTGGCGGCAGGATTCCATAGAGCGTGCCCGGAATGCGCAACTGGAGCAGAAATTTGAAACCCTGGTCCGCACGATCCGAAACGAAATCCGCAATGACGGGAACAAAGAGCCCGCAAAGAGGCTTGGGCTCCAGGCCGGCGGAACTCAAACCGCGGTGGCCGCCACGGAGGTCCCGGAGAAGGAAACGACTAAAATACCTGCCCGGAAGGAATTCCGGGAATTGCCCATACGAGCTAAAAACCGGTCGGATATCGTTGGGGTTGCCTCTGGCTATTATTTAATTGCGAATGTTTTTAAGAACAAAACGTATTTGAACGCTTTCATGGATTCACTTAAGCGCAAAGGTTTGGATGCAAAGCAATTTTATAATTCAGAGAACGGGTTGTATTATGTATATCTGGCCGGTTTTAATGATAAGGTAGCGGCCAAAAGTGCTTTTGTCTCCAACCTGGAGGGACAATACCGGGATGAGAAGTGGATCATGGAGGTCTACAACCCGGTAGCTACTGCCGATGTCACCTTCCAGGAGTAGTCCCTGACTAGGATGCTCCCAGGAATGTGATTTCGATCCGGGAATTTGCCCTGCAAGAGGCTCACCGGGGAGGCCGTAAGGCCACCCCCGGGTTCCTCACCAAAAAGAGCCATCTGCTTCGAAAGAAGTGGGTGGTTTTTTCTTGTTAACAGAGAATCAGGGCATTGAGACGACTATCGA
>CAZUZE010000053.1:0-11721 GCA_964624565.1 uncultured Robiginitalea sp. | reverse complement strand
GGATCAGGACCAGGACCAGTGCGATCTTCCTGTATTTCGTCAGAATTTCAGGGGTAACCAGGCCTACCTTGGTCAGGAAATAGATGATGATCGGAAGTTCGAACATGATCCCGCAGGCGATCACCGAGGCCCGAACCGTGGAGATAAAGGAAGAAATATCGATCTCATTGAGCACTTCCTTACTGACCTGGTAGGTGCCCAGGAAATTGATCGACAGGGGGGCGACCACGTAATATCCGAAAAGCACGCCCATGAAGAACAGGAAGGAGGCGATCAGGATAAACCCCCGTGAATTCTTTCGTTCGTTTTCGTAGAGCCCGGGGCTGATAAATTTCCACAGCTCGTAGAGGACGTAGGGAAACCCTACGATAAATCCTGCCCAGATCGAGGTCCAGATATGGGCAGAAAACTGTCCGGCCATGGTCCGGTTTTGTATGGTAAAGGGCAGGGATTCGGCGCAGAAAGCCGATTCGAGGCCCAGGCGGGTGGCGATGTTGCAGAACAGCCGGTAGGTGGGAAAGCTCATTTTCTTGGGCCCGAAAATGACCGTGTCAAAAATGAAGTCCTTCATCAGGAAGGCCACCAGGCCGATGATCACGACGGCCATCGTCGAGCGGATCAGGTGCCAGCGCAGTACTTCCAGATGGTCCAGGAAGGACATCTCATTGGGGTTCTTTGCCGTTTTCGCCATCAGATTATGCCTTCCTTCATCAGGTTGTGGATGTGTACCACTCCCTTGTACTGGCCGTCATCCACTGCCAGGAGCTGGGAGATATCGTTGTCCTGCATTTTTTTCAGCGCCTTGACGGCCAGGACGTCCGTGCCGATGGTCTTGGGGTCAGAAGTCATGATATCCCGGGCCAGCAGCCCGTTTATGTTGTCGTACTTGTTGAGCATCCTCCGGATATCCCCGTCCGTAATGATCCCAATGAGCCTGTCGCCTTCAAGGACGGCGGTGACCCCCAGCATTTTTTCGGAGATCTCCACGATGGCATCCTTTACGGGGGTTTCTGCGGCAACCCTTGGGGAGAGGTTCTGGGTCGTAATGTCACCGACGGTCAGGTACAGTTTCTTCCCGAGTGTCCCCCCGGGGTGGTAATGGGCAAAATCCCGGCTGCTGAAACCGCGCAGCTTCAAAAGGCAGACCGCGAGCGCATCCCCCATGACGAGCTGGGCCGTGGTGCTTGTGGTCGGGGCCAGGTTGTTCGGGCAGGCTTCCTTTTCCACATAGGTATTGAGGACGAAATCGGCTTTCTGGGCCAGGAAGGAGTCGGTGCTCCCCGTCATGCCGATAAGGGTATTCCCCCCCCTTTTGATCAGGGGGACCAGCATTTTGATCTCAGGGGTGTTCCCGCTTTTGGAGATACAGATGACCACGTCGTTTTTCTGAATAGTCCCCAGGTCCCCGTGGATGGCATCAGCGGCGTGCATGAAGATGGCAGGGGTCCCCGTGGAGTTCATCGTGGCCACGATCTTGGAGGCGATGATGGCACTCTTGCCAATCCCGCTGATGACCACCCGGCCTTCCGATTTCAGGATGCAGGATACGGTTTCCGCAAAATCCGGATCGATAAGGGTCCCGAGGTTCTTTATGGCAACCGCCTCAGCGGCAATCGTCTCACGCGCAATATCCAGTATCGCTTTCTGATCCTTCAAGGTCTCGCTAATATTAACAAATGAAGCCCCGGTTTCCTTAAAATAGCCTTAAAAAAAGATGGCCGTCTAAAAGAATGTGCTATCTTTAAGAAGCAAAATTACACAATCTTATTTGAAAGAATTCCAATCTTTTTCCTTTTCCCGGCAGGGCTTTGATTTTCTCCCATAAAGCCTTTCACCAACCGCGTGGAGATGCCCCTGAGGATTTTTGGGGAATGTGCAGAACAGGTTTTTGAGCATGGTTAAAAAAGACATCGACTTACGGGAATCCCTCAAAAAGTATTTTGGGTTTTCCCAGTTCAAGGGGCTTCAGGAGGAAGTTATCAAATCCATCCTGAATCGTCACAATACGTTTGTGATCATGCCCACCGGAGGAGGAAAATCCCTGTGCTATCAGTTGCCGGCCCTGATAGAGGACGGAACGGCCATTGTGGTCTCCCCCCTGATTGCCCTGATGAAAAATCAGGTGGACGCCATCCGTGGGGTCTCCGACGATGAAGGGGTGGCGCATGTCCTCAACAGTTCCCTTACCAAGAGTGAGGTCCGGAAGGTCAAAGATGACATCACCAACGGCATCACCAAACTCCTGTACGTTGCCCCGGAGTCCCTGACCAAGGCGGAATACGTGGATTTCCTCAAGGGCATCCCGCTTTCCTTTGTCGCCATAGATGAAGCCCATTGCATTTCGGAATGGGGCCATGATTTCAGGCCGGAGTACCGGAACCTGAAATCGATTATCGAACGCCTGGGTGAAGGGATCCCGATCATTGCGCTCACCGCGACGGCGACCCCCAAGGTACAGGAGGACATCCTGAAGAACCTCGGCATCCCGGATGCCCGTGTCTTCAAGGCCTCCTTCAACCGGCCCAACCTCTTCTACGAAGTGCGGTTGAAGACAAAGGACGTGGATGGGGACATCATCCGGTTTGTCAAAAAGAATGCCGGAAAATCGGGGATTATCTACTGCCTGAGCCGGAAGAAGGTGGAGGAGCTGGCACAGGTGCTGCAGGTAAACGGAATTTCAGCCGTGCCCTATCACGCCGGGTTTGACGCGAAAACGCGTTCGAAGTACCAGGACATGTTCCTGATGGAGGATGTGGATGTGGTGGTCGCTACCATTGCCTTCGGCATGGGAATCGACAAGCCCGACGTTCGCTACGTGATCCACCACGACATCCCGAAAAGCATCGAAAGCTATTATCAGGAAACCGGCCGCGCGGGCCGCGATGGGGGCGAGGGGCACTGCCTGGCCTTCTATTCCTACAAGGACGTGGAGAAACTCGAAAAGTTTATGGCCGGAAAGCCGGTGGCGGAACAGGAGATCGGAAACGCCCTGTTGCAGGAAATCGTCGCCTATGCCGAAACGACCATGTCGCGCCGGAAATTCATCCTGCACTATTTCGGGGAGGAGTTTGATGAGGTCAATGGGGAAGGTGCCGATATGGACGACAATACCCGGAACCCGAAGGAGAAGGAAGAGGCGCGGGAGAACGTGCAGAAATTGCTGCGGGCGGTGCAGGATACAAACGAAAAATTCAAGGCCAAGGAAATTGTGCTCACCCTCATGGGCAAGACCAACGCCCTTACCGCTTCCCACAAAACCGACGAAAAACCGGTATTTGGCATCGGCAGGGACCACGACAAGCATTACTGGATGGCCCTGGTCAGGCAGGTCCTGGTGGCGGGCCTGCTGCATAAGGAAATCGAACAGTACGGCATTCTCCACCTTACGGATGCCGGGAGGGAATTCCTCCAGAATCCGGTTTCCTTCATGATGACCAAGGACCACGTCTACCACGAGGACACCATAGAGCGCAGCGGGGCCGGCAGCAGCCCGCAGGGCCTTTCCGCAGACCCCGTATTGCTCAAGTTGCTGAAGGAGCTGAGAAAGGCCGAGGCGCACAAGCTGCAGGTGCCCCCCTATGTCATTTTCCAGGATCCCTCTCTGTCTGATATGGCCCTGAAATACCCCATCAACCTTGAAGAATTGACAACGGTCCACGGGGTAGGTGAGAGCAAGGCAAGGAAATACGGGAAGCCCT
Organism: uncultured Robiginitalea sp.; assembly: GCA_964624565.1. GTDB lineage: Bacteria > Bacteroidota > Bacteroidia > Flavobacteriales > Flavobacteriaceae > Robiginitalea. Next base: position 8,023 of record CAZUZE010000053.1, on the reverse strand, counting down.
TCGTGGAACTGATCGGAAAATACGTGGATGAAAATGACATCACCCGGCCTGAGGACCTGGTGGTCAAAAGCACGGGCGCCAATTCAGGCCTGAAGCTCTACATCATCCAGAATGTGGACAGGAAACTCCCCCTGGACGATATCGCAGCCGCAAAAGGCCTTGAAATCCCTGAACTCGTGCGCGAAATGGAACAAATCGTCTTCAGCGGGACAAAACTCGACCTCGGATACTACATCGACGACATCCTGGACGAGGACCAGCAGGAGGAAATCCACGAGTACTTCCTGGAATCCCAGACCGATGACATCGAGAAGGCCGTCAGGGAATTCGACGGGGAGTACGAGGATGAGGAACTTCGGCTCTATCGCCTGAAGTTTATAAGCGAAGTGGCCAACTGAGAGGCTGAAACCTATTAAAAAACCCGGCTTGAAGGCCGGGTTTTTTAGTTTCAGGAGGGGAGGATCGGCTACCTGAGGTTTCCCGTTGCGAACAGGGCGGCCAGGACCCCGAAAAAGAGGATGTAAAACACCAGCATCACCAGGGCCAGCCCAATCCCGACATAGGAAAGGACCCGGGCCGACTTTACCCTTTCAAACCCGGAGTACCGGTCGGGTGCGTCCAGGAACCGGTTTTCGGCCCTGCGCGCACTCACCAGCCCGATGATCCCGAAAATAGCGCCAAAAGGCCCGCAGCACAACAGGGTCCCTACCAGGGACAGGATCCCCATGGTAAGGGCGGTACTGGCTCCGGGCAGGGGTTCCTGTGTCATTTCGGTGCCGTTTTAAGGCTTATTCAGCCCACTGTTCACTTATTTGCTGTACCTGCTCCATATACGCTTCCCATCCGCCCATCTGATAGATGGTAAATGCCACGTAAGCTGCGTAGAGGACACCGACCACCATCCCGATAATGGCTATGGTCTTTGCCGTCTTCAACTGGCTGTAATTGGAGTACAGCTCCGGGTTGGCCATATAGGTCTTTTCGTCATTTCGCAGGATAAAAAAGGCAATGGCGGCCACCAGGGCCCCGGGGATCCCCCCGATGCAACAGCAAAGGAAGGAGAGGATCGAAAGGACAAGCGCCAGGGTTACATTTGGTAGTTTTTGTTGTTCCATAGGTAGAGGGTTTAGTTGAGTATTTTAAAAAGGAAATTCGCGAGGATGCCCAGGACTGTCAGGCCCGAAAGCAGGATGATGACCGTATCTGCCTTGCGTATGGTCACAAACCGGTTCAGGGCCAGGAACCCGAAGAGGGCCAGCATCGGGAACAGGGCCGGATACATGTGGAATGAAGCCGCAACTTCCCCCTGCAGGAGCAGGGCAACCGACCGCTGCAGCCCGCAACCCGGACAATCCACCCCCAAAACCTGTTTGCTGATACAGGGCAGCATATACTTTTCCTGCAGGATCAAGATCAGAAATAGGTACTTCATAAAGCGTCGACTCTAAGTTCCTGTTCCCGAAAAATACTATTAATTTTAAGCAATGAAAATAAAAAAAGGGATTAATTACGCATCGATACTCACCGGAGTAACCCTCCTCTTTGCCGCTTCGCACATCGCGTATCCGGAGATTGCCCTGGCGCTGGGATTCGCCTTCCTGATGGCCGGGATTTACAGGGTGTCCCAGAGGACCGGGCCGGGTGGCGGACCGATGCGCGAAAAGGATAGCGATGTCTGAAATCAGGCCGGGGGACCGGGTGCAAATGCTTGACGAACTAACCTCCGGGATCGTGGTATCTGTTCAGGGGGACGAACTGGAGCTTCGGACGGCCGAGGGCTTTGTGCTGGAAGTGCCCCTCAATGCCGTGGTGCTCATGCCGGGGGAGACCTCTGAAATCATGGAAATGGGTGATTTCGGAACCGGGCCGAAGGAATCGGATTTGCAGCTCCCCAGAAAAAGGAAAACAGGTCGCAGGCCCCGCTATGAACCCCCCATGGAAGTCGACCTGCACATCGAAAAGCTCGTGCCGTCCCTCAAGGGGCTTAGTACCATGGACATTCTGAATTACCAGGTGGATGCAGCCAGGGGGCAGCTGGAATTTGCGCTCCGAAAAAAAATACGGCGCGTTGTCTTTATACACGGGGTGGGGCAGGGGGTCCTGAAAGAAGAGCTCAGGACCTTGTTCCGAAGGTATGAGGGCCTGAAAGTCAGTGACGCGGACCCCAGGGACTACGGCATGGGGGCCACGGAGGTATACATTACCCAGGCAGGGCTTGGTTAATTCAGGGTGGTGGTAAAGCTGCCGAATTCTTCCACGGCAATGTTCGTAAGGCGTTCCCCCGCTTCATTCACAAATGAAGTGTTCTTTAGTCGGATGGTGTGTTCGAACCGGGTAGTGTCCGTTGCGCTCCGGGTGGTATATACGAGGACTTCCCCCGACTGCACGGGGATTTCCTCGATGACCACGGGGGTCAACGGGGGGATCGCATCACAGAAATAAGAGGAACTGACGGTGCCGTCAAAAAGCCGGTAGCGCACCCGTGACCCTCCCGGGATGGCACTTCGAAGCGTGTCCGGCGAGGCTTCATTGCGTATAAGGCCGTTTTCGAGGTCCAGTATCAGGGCATCCACATCGTTGAGCTTGAAAAACACCTGCGTACTCGTGGTGGCGGTCCCGCAAAAATTCAGGGGGACCTCGTCAAAATCGATGCTTTCGATTTGAAGTTCCCCATCGGAGCAGCCCAGGATACCGGCCAAAAACAGAATAAAGACCCCTTTTTTCACGCAGCCAAAGTTACGGGAAAGACTGGTTTCCCCCCTAATCATTTTGAGCTTTTTGGAGGTTTTTCGCCTGAAACGGTTATTTTTGAATTCTTTGTACGGGCTTATGAAACAGGTATATCTGGACAACGCGGCAACGACCCCCCTGAGGGAGGAAGTGATCAGCAGCATGCATGAGGCGCTTTGCGGTTGTTATGGGAACCCATCCTCATCCCACGCCTTTGGCCGGCAGGCCAAGACGGGGATCGAACAGGCGCGAAAAAGCATCGCGGCCCGGCTCAATGCCCATCCGGGGGAAATCATTTTTACCTCCGGAGGAACGGAGGCGGACAATATGATCCTCAGGTGTGCGGTAAGGGACCGGGGTGTCACAAAACTCATTACCACAAAAATAGAACACCATGCCGTTCTCCATACGGCGGAGGCACTGGCCGAAGAATACGGGGTAGCGGTGGAATACATCCCGCTGGACCGGGATGGGAATCCGGACCTCGGGGCCCTGGAAGCGGCCCTCAGTGCCGATGATTCCGGGAAACTGGTCAGCCTGATGCATGTGAACAACGAGATCGGCAACCTGCTCGACCTGCAGGCCGTAGGGTCCCTCTGCAGGAAGTACGGCGCCCTTTTCCATTCGGATACGGTGCAGTCCATAGGGCATTTTCCCTGGGACCTTGCCTCGGTCCCGGTGGATTTCCTAACGGCCGCCGCCCATAAGTTCCATGGTCCCAAGGGTATCGGGTTCGCCTATGTCCGCCGCAACAGCGGCCTGAAACCGCTCATCGTAGGGGGTGCCCAGGAGCGGGGCTTTCGGGCGGGAACCGAACCCTATCACAACATCATGGGCCTGAAGGCGGCCTTTGAGCATGCCTATGAGCACCTGGAGGAAGAGCGCGCCTACGTTTCCGGGTTAAAGGCACATTTTATAGAGCGGATCAAAGAGGCGATCCCCGGCGTTGCCTTCAACGGCCTTTCAGGGGATTTGGAGCGGAGCACCTATACCCTTGTCAATGTGCGCCTTCCCTTCGACCCTGTCAAAAGCCAGATGCTGCTTTTCCACCTGGACCTCAACGGAATCGCCTGTTCCAAGGGGAGCGCCTGCCAGTCGGGCAGTGATTCCGGGTCCCATGTGCTGAGCGAAATCCTCCAGGGGGCGGAATTGAGCAAGCCCTCGCTGAGGTTTTCGTTTTCGCATTACAACACCGCGGAGGAGGTGGATTATGTCGTGGGTGTGCTGGAGGAATTTGCCAATTCCTGAGGAGTTACTCCCGGACAAGGCCCTCTTTGTCGTACGGGAATTTTCGGGCCGCCTTCTTCATCATTTTGTCGATCAGGTCATCGGTGTTCTTCCCTGATTTCCGGTTGATTTCCTGTTCGTATTTCCAGAGGAGCTTGCCGGTTTTCGCATCGCTTATCTTGATGCCAATCCGACCGTAATCCGCATCCCCCAGGATGTAATCCAGGAAACTCATTTCCGTGGGGAGGCCGTTGGAGAGCAGGATATTGACATCCAGGTTCCCGCTTACAATGCCGTCAACCTCCAGGATTTTAGAGAGCTCCTGTATGGTAAACCGGTCGATGTTTTCGAACGAAATGTCGCTTTGGGCCAGCAATGCATTGGTGTCCTCGATGTTCTGGAAACTCACGGTGAACTTCTTTTTCTTCCTGCCCCGGCCAAAATAGGTCTCGAGGGCTTCCTGTACCGCATACCCTTCACGCTGCTCCAGGCGGCGGATTTCGGAGGGTTCCATCTGTTCCCCCAGATCCAGGTTCGTAAAAAAGGGGATGATGGCCAGCACCTGGTGGTCTGCACTCAATTCCTCGAAGCGGTTGCTGAGGAAAATATTTTTCTGTCCAAGGGCATTCCCGCAGGCGAGCAGGAAAAGACTAATTAGGAAAAAGCGCGGTACGGGTTTCATGGCGGATCAGGCACTCCAGGGTTCAACGGGGTGCAAAAATAAGGAAAAAATGCCCAAGATCCGGACAAAATTGAATGCAGCACCCTTCTGCCCGGGCCTACCTACCTCTTAAAAAACGGAATCGACAGGACTTCCGTATTGCCGACATTGTCCACTACTTCCACCTCCAGGTCGCACTGTTGTTCGTTGAGGATCCGGTCGTCAAAATTATAGGTGAGCGTGTTTGTTTTGGGCTCGTACTCCATCAGGATCCATTTGCCGTTGAGGGTGGCGGAATACGAAGCGATCCCGCTGAGGTCATCTGAAATCCTGAGGCTGAGGTAGCGGTAGTTTGTCAGCCACTGGCGGGGTTTAAAATTCCTGGGCTGGATTGTCGGTGGGACGGTATCCCTGGCCAGGGTGTACCGGCCAAGGCTCCTGCTTCTGATGCTAAAACTGTCCCCCCGCCGGTAGGTTTTCTCAAATTGGGGGCGGTCACTTTCGTTGAGCCGGGCTATAAAATACTGTTCCCTCCCGGCTTCGGGCAGGTGGGAGACGTCGAAGGTAAGGGTGAAGTTGCGGTGCATGGGGAGGGAGGGTTCATGGATCCTGACCACTGCGGAATCTGAAGACAGGTCCAGATAGGTGTCCTGGTAAAAACTCCCGGCCGGAAAATAGACCTGGGCCCCTTCCAGCTGAAAACTGGCTGGTTTGTTGGCGTAGACGAAGTAAGGGGTCCTGACGGGGCTTTCGGACTCCAGCACAGGCAGGCTTTTGCCAGACACGGGGATTCGCATCAGGGTTTGGTTTCCTGCCAGGTCCCGAACTTCTATCTCCACCAGGTAGCTCTGTCCGTCGGCGATTTCGACGATGCCCTCGTTGTGAAGGCTCTTATAGAGGCTCAGTTTGTTGGCCGGGACCCTGAAGCACTTCTGGATTCGGTCCTGGTAGCGGGCGTAGTAAGGGTAGTCGATAAGCGTGTTGATGTACCGGCTCTCCCCAAAGGAAAACGCATCGAATTCGATGTCCGAATAGGTTTTGCCATTCACCCGCTGGATCACCCGGTAAACCCCGTTTTTATTGGCGGCCATGTCTTGCCGGTCATAGGTCTTCACGCCAAAGCCAATCGCTCCCGAGGCATCTACCGTATCTGCCTGAAAACTGCCGTCGGCCTGCCGGTTGAATTTCAGCTCGGTCCGCTTCCCGTTCTGGTTGATCTGGGCATTTTCGGATAGGGGATAGGCGAAAAGGCCGGTGATGAAAGGGTTCGTGGCATCGCGGACCTCCATGCCGTACAGGAGTGGGTTGGTCGGTTTTTCATCCAGGCTGTTACGGATTTCAAAGTGAAGGTGCGGCCCGGCCGACCCCCCCGTATTTCCCGAATAGGCGATGGTATCCCCCTTTAAAACGGTAAGGGTCCCGAAATCGGGAAACACCTCGATTTCGTACTGCTGCTTTTTGTACTGCAGCGCCTTCACATAGTCTTCAATTTTCGGCCCGAATTTCTGCAGGTGGGCGTACACGGTGGTATATCCATTGGGATGGGCCACGTAGAGCACCTTCCCGTAGCCCCAATGGCTGACCTTGATGCGGGTTACCGTCCCGTCTTCCACCGAAAAAACAGGCAACCCCTGCCGTTGTTGGGTCTTGATGTCGATCCCGGCATGGAAGTGATTCGAGCGAAGTTCGCCGAAAGTGCCTGAGAGGATGATCGGGATATCCAGGGGTGGGCGAAAACGGGTTTCAGATCCCCCGTTCTGGGCGAGCAGTCCGAAACCACAGAAAAGCCCCAAAAGGGCGGAACCCCATTTTCTCATACCGGTGAATATGGATGCGAATTTACACATTCGGGGCGCAACTGAAAAACAGAATGCGCACCCGCTGCCACGGAATTTTTGCGGTTCTCCGGCAAAGGCATCCCCGCCTGTCCTTTAAGGGGCGCCTTCGACTGACTTCAAAAAAATATTGCGAAGTCCCATATGGAATGCTATCTTTGTGTAAACGCATTGTAATGAGCCAATGAGTGAATTGGTCGAAGTCGTAGATTCCCTTGAAAACAAGATCAGCAAGCTGCTTCACAGGCTGGAACTGGAACAACAGCAGAAGCTGGTCCTTCAAAGGGAGGTACAGGGGCTGAAAAGCCAGTACGAGGCCGCCCAAAGATCCGTGGAAGCATGGGAGGAAAAATACAACTCCCTGAAGATGGCAAATACAATGCTGGGCAGTGAAACCAATAAAACAGAAGCGAAGCTCAAAATAAATGCATTAATCCGGGAATTGGACCAGTGTATAGTCCATCTTTCAGAGTGATGCGCGTTCAAAAATGACGGAAAAGCTCAAGATCAAGTTGTCAATCGCGGACCGGATTTACCCGCTGACCATTGATCCCTCCCAGGAGGAAGGGCTCCGGAAGGCCGCCAAGAATATAGACCAGCTGGCCAAGAAATTTGAACAAAACTACGCCGTGCGCGACAAACAGGATGTGCTGGCCATGTGTGCCCTTCAATTCGCATCCAAGATAGAGCAGGGCGGCATAGAACGGAAAGAGGATACCCTGGAGGTCACGGAGCGTTTAAAGGCGCTGGACCAGCTGGTAAGCTCTAAAATGAGCGTTCGTTAAGTTCTTTAACATACCAAATGATACTGCCCACATTGGTCACTATTTTTTGACAAACTCAACATTAATTTTTTTTTTAAAAGGGTGAGTTTAGGTTGTAAAAGCAAGCCTTCCTGAAAGGATCCTTGAGCAGCCTGTTAGCCCTAAACTTGTTTACTGGAGTTTGTACAAAACTTCATCAATGTGGGCTTTTTTTATGTCTTCCCCCAGGACTGCTCCGGGAAGGCATAGAGCGTTTTTTTGGAGCCTTGCCGGTGGCATTGGTTCTGCTGCCGTTAACGCGTTTAAAAAGACTTAATTATGGACATTACGACAGGTGTTATAGCCCTGGTATTGGGATTGGCGGTCGGTTTTCTCATCGCAAAACTGCTCGAAAAGGGCAAGGTGAGCAAGACCATTGAGAGTGCGAAAAAGGAGGCGGCGGCGATCCTCAAAAATGCCGCTAGCGAAGGGGAGAGCATCAAGAAGGACAAGATCTACCAGGCCAGGGAGAAATTCCTGGAACTCAAGGCCGAGCACGAAAAGGTGATCATCAACAAGGATAAAAAGATCGCCGAGACCGAAAAGCGGGCCCGGGACAAGGAATCACAGGTGAGCAGCGAGCTCGCCCGGAATAAAAAGCTCAACTCCCAGGTAGAGGCCAAACTGCAGGACCTCGAGAAGCGCATATCCCTCTACGAGCGCAGGCAGGAAGAGGTTGAAAAACTTCATAAAAACCAGATTGAGCAGTTGGAAGTCATCTCCGGATTGTCTGCGGAGGACGCCCGGGGACAATTGCTGGAATCCCT